>JBCCCR010000001.1:300000-408717 GCA_039033415.1 Pseudomonadota bacterium
TGGCCTCGCTGCTGAAATCGTCCTTCAGCGAGCTTGCCGATCCGGGCGTCGCACTCCACCGCCAGCACGTAGGCTGCCAGTGCACGCGCGCCGCTTGCCCGCGCCCTCAAGCCAGCTCCCAGCGCCAGAGGCCAGGCGCTGGCCGTGCAGTGCACCACGCTGCCCGCATGGGTGTCGTCATAATCCAGGCCGTGGACCAGGATGCCGTTGAGCAGCACCGCGTCGCGCAGCGGCAGCGTCTGTTTATGGCCGATAACCGGGTAATCGCCTTCGCTGTCCGCCAGCGCCTGAATGCCGTTAGCGGCGGCGCTGGCGAAATCAAAAGTACCGGATGCCAGCGCGATACCGCAGGCGTCCAGGATGCACAGACGAGCATGCTGCACGACGTCGTCCGGCACGCCGGCAAGGTTGAAGGTCAGGGCAAAGTCGGCGAGACGGTCCGCGACGGTGGCTGCCGTGGACGATTCTGCGGGTTTGAGAACGGCGCTCATGGCCTGCGCGCTCCTGGCTAGAGAACTCGTTTGGAGTTTACTTTAAAATGTCCGGACATTATACGGAGCCCCGCCATGAAGCCTCTTGAAGGTCTACGGGTACTGGATATCGCCACCTATATCGCTTCTCCCTACTGCGCCACGCTGCTGGCCGAGTTTGGCGCCGAGGTGATCAAGATCGAGCTGCCAGGCAGCGGAGAGCCGATGCGAAACTTCGGCACGCGCACCGCCTGCGGGGAAACGCTCGTGTGGCTGAGCGAAGCCCGCAACAAGAAATGCATCACGCTGAACCTCAAGAAACCCCGCGGCCAGGAGCTGTTCCGGCAGCTGGCGGCGGAATGTGACGTGGTCTGCGAAAACTTTCAGACCGGCACGCTAGAAGGCTGGGGAATCGGGTATGAAACGTTAAAGGCCATCAATCCGGGGCTGGTGATGCTGCGGGTCACCGGCTATGGCCAGACCGGACCCTATGCCGGGCGGCCCGGCTTCGGTCGAATCGCCAACGCGTTCGGCGGCATCAGCTTTCTTGCCGGTGAACCCGATGGGCCGCCGGTGACCCCCGGTTCAGCCACGCTGGCCGACTACATGACCGGGCTCTATGGAGCGCTCGGCGTGATGATGGCGCTCCGGGCGCGAGATCTGACGGGCGAGGGGCAGGTGGTTGATCTGGGGCTCTACGAATCGGTATTTCGCATCCTCGACGAACTCGCTCCGGCTTTTGACCAGGAGGGATTCGTCCGCCAGCGGATGGGCGCGGCGACGGTCAACGTTGTCCCCCATAGCCACTACCCGACGCGCGACGATCGCTGGGTTGCCATCGCTTGCACCAACGACAAGATCTTTGCGCGGCTGGCGGGCGAAATGGGCTGTTCCGAGGTTGCCGGTGACGGGCGGTTTGGCACCATCACGCGGCGCGAAGCGGCCCGGGACGCGGTGGACAGCCTCGTTACCGACTGGACCCGGTCGCTGACACAAAGCGAAATAATCGATCGCTGCGAGGGAGCGCAGGTTCCCTGCGGGCCGGTCTGCGCAATCGACGAAATTTTCGACGACCCGCAGTACGCGGCCCGCGAGAACATCAAGCGCGTTGCTGACCCCCGCATCGGCGAGCTTGCGGTGCCTAACGTGGTGCCGCGGCTTACGGGCACCCCGGGCGCGGTCGACTGGCTGGGACAAAGCCTAGGTCAAAGCAACGCCCTGATCTACGGTGAGCTGCTGGGTCTGACCGAGGCTGAGCAGCGCGCGCTTTCCGAGGAAGGCGTGATTTGAGGATGGTGCGGCAACCCTTTACTGGGTTGCGTGCATAGCTGTTGCGACAAGCTGACGTCTAATACTGACCAGTACACTTGACTCTCACCAGCCCGTTGGCAAAGATATTGCCTGACGGTGCCACGCTTGTCGTGGTTAAAAGGGAACCCGGTGCAAAACCGGGGCTGTACCCGCAACTGTAAGCCGGCAGCTGAAGGCCACGTAGCCACGGGAGACTTATCTCCGGGAAGGCGGCCTCCACCAGCGTTTATCGGCGAGCCAGGAAACCTGCCGTCATGTCGTTCGCCCAGGGTCCGGGATCAGACCATTGGGGGGGAATCCGCCATTTCGGCTTTCTTTGTAGCGACAACCGATTGACCACGATTGGTCGGGCCGCCCGCCCTGGCTTCTGCCAGCGCGGCCTGTTTGTTGCTGATTTCGCACCCCCGCCGCGGGCGGCCGGGACTGCGGTGGAGAAATGCCGTGAACCATCATTTCAACGATTCGCTTCGTGTTAGCCGGAGTGATCGCCAACCTTTTGTCGCTGATCGTCAGACCGATTCCTTGCTGCGGCCACCGTTGCCAGGCGTCCTTCAGTGGATCTTCGGCGCATTGCTGGTGCCGGTAGCAGCCGTTGCCCAGGACGAGCCGACAACCGTCGACCTCGGGCAGGTAGTGGTGACTGGCAGTAATCTGCCCACCGAAACCTCTGAGCTCGGGCGGTCAATTACGGTCCTCGACCAGGAAGACATCCTGGCTTTGGGTGTCGAATACGCCGCTGATGTCTTTCGCTTTGTGCCCGGGGTAGCAGTGAGCAGAACCGGTGGCTACAGCGGTTTGACCCAGCTGCGCCTGCGGGGTGCGGAGGGTAACCATGTCCTGGTGCTCATCGACGGCATCGAAGTCGCTGAGGCCGGCGGCGGGGAGTTTGATTTTTCTTCGCTCCTCGCTCGCGATATCGAGCGAATCGAGATCCTGCGAGGGCCGCAAAGCGGGCTCTACGGCTCCAACGCGCTGGCGGGTGTCGTTCATATTCGAACCCGGCGCGCGACGCCTGGCCTTGAGCTTGGCGGTACCGTAGAGGTGGGTGAGAACTCGAGCCGCCAGGCTTCCGTATCGATCGCCGGTGGCAGTGAGGAGCTGCACGGGCGCTTGAACTGGATCTACCGTAGCTCCGAGTTTGACGTCTCCGAAGACAACTCGCTGATCGGGCGCGAGGATGACCAGGACCTGAACCGCACCGTGTCCGGCCAGCTGTCCTGGCTGGCGAGCAGCGCTCTGCGCTTTGATCTTCTCGGCCGGTTTACCAATCGCCATGCCGATACCGACGGCTTTGACTTCAGCGGTGGCCCGCTGCAGGGTCTGCCGGTCGATAACGACGGCAGCAGCAAGACCGAAGACCTGACGCTGGGCCTGTCGGCGAATCTGACGCTTGCCGGCGGTCGCTCGGAGAGCCGGCTGAGCTTCGAGTACACGGACAACGAAACGGTTGGCACCGGCTTCGGCAGCGAAGCCTCGCGAGAGCAGATCCGTGCCCAGACCACCTGGCTGTGGCAGGACCGCTTCGACCAGCGCACCACGCTGTTTCTCCAGGATGAGCAGGAGGAGTACCGCAACACTCAGCCTTTTGATCCCACGCAAGTCCCGACGCAAACTCGGGACCTGACGGGTTTTGGGCTGGAGCATCGAGCGGCGATTGACGATACCTGGTTTCTCGGCGCGACGATTCGCCGGGACGACAACGATCAGTTCGAAGACGTCACCACCTTCTCCGCTGACGCCGCGTGGAAGATCGCCAGCACCGGCACGCGCGTCCACGCCAGCATCGGCACCGGGGTTACCAACCCGACGTTCTTCGAGCAGTTCGGCTTTACCCCGGGGCAGTTCAAGGGCAACCCGAACCTCGAGCCCGAGGAGACCACGGGTTGGGATCTGGGTGTCGAGCAGCAGTTTCTGGACGGCGACCTGGTCATGGACCTGACGTATTTCGACGCGGATCTGGAGAAAGAGATCGTGTCGTTTTTCGACGTGACCGACTTTCTCTCCACGTCTATCAACCAGGATCAGGACAGCGAAAGAAGCGGCGTGGAGTTCGGCTTTGACTACTCACCCGAAGCGCCGTGGCGGGTGTCGGGGACTTTCACCCACATCGACGCCAGCGAACCTGCCGGCACCGAAGTTCGACGACCCGAAAACACCGCAAGCTTGACGGGTAGCTACGTGTTTGCGGATAACCGCGCCAGCGTCACTGCCAACCTGTTCTACAGCGACAGCCAGCTGGACAACGATTTTCGAAACTTCTTTGTGATCTTCGCCGCGGAACGGACCGAGCTCGACAGCTATTTTCTGCTCAACCTCAACGGCAGCTACCGCATCACGCCGCAGATCGAAGCATACCTCCGGATCATCAATGCTCTCGACGAGGACTATCAGGAGGTGCTGGGTTACGAAACGCCCGGTCGAACGGCTTTTGTCGGACTGCGATTCGATCTTTGACGTCACTGGGGATCACAACAGCAGCCCAAGTTACCTGTTTGCATGTCGCCATCGCTAAGGTGGGTCACAGGCAAGTCATTTCTTTTCGTTAGTGGGGTCAAACGGGACAGGAGGTCCCGTTTGACCGCAATCAGTGAAACTTTTCCCCCGCCATCGGGCCGTCTTCGTCGTCGATGACCAGATCGCGTCGAACTGAGCGCCCCAGCAGTTTGGCGCAGAGCATAAAGTCGTTTTCTGCCGCCTTCTTCACCTGATCTACGAGCTGGCTGCCGCCGCGCTGCTCCGTGCCGATGCTCGCGCTGTAAGTGGCGTAGGCGTGCAGCTGCCCGATCCGCAGCTCGATAGCGTATTCACAGACCAGCAGCTTGTCGCTCCGATCATCTTCCTCCCATTCCGCGTAGGCCAGCCGACAGAGACCGTCGGGTGAGTCCACAACCACGCTGTCCAGCTCAAAGGCACTTGGCGCGGCCGGCCCGTCCATCAGCTCAAAGGTATGGGCGTGACCCAGAAATAGACGGCCGATTTGGTCAGCCGTGAGGTGGATCGTCACGCGGTCGTTGAGGCGGTCGGTCATGGTTTGTGCTCCCGGGCCAGATACTCATGGGACTGCATTTCGGTCAGCCGGCTTAACGTCCGACGAAACTCAAACGCCAGCCGTTTTCCCTGGTAAATCCCGGCCGGTTCGACCGCCGCCGAAACGATGAGATTTACGTTGCGATCATACAGTTCATCAATCAGGTTGATAAAGCGTCGTGCCGGGTCGTTCATGCCGTCGGCGAGAGCCGGTACGCCGCTCAGGATGACGGTGTTAAACCGTCGGGAAAGCTCGATGTAATCAGCGCTGCTGCGGGGCTCCTCGCAGAGCTCGGCGAACGTGCACCAAACGATGCCTTCGGTGCAGGCCACGACACCCACCTCACGGCGATTGATCCTGAGGGTGGTCGTGCGGTGGATCTGCCCCGGCGCCAGGTCTCTCAGCGCCTGCTCGAGGCTCGCGTCAGCCTCGTCGCCCAGCGGCCAATGGTAGATCTTCGCTTGCGTGAGAATCCGCAGCCGATAGTCGGTTTCTCCATCGACATTCAGCACTTCGGTATGGCGCTTCAGCAGCTCGATTGCCGGCAGAAACTTGGCGCGCTGAAGTCCTTCCCGATAGAGGCCGTCCGGCTCAATGTTAGACGTTGCAACGAGCACCAGCCCGCGCTCAAACATCGCGTCCAGCAGCCCGCCGAGGATCATTGCGTCTGCGATATCCACGACAAAAAACTCGTCGAAACACAGCACGCGAGCCTGGCTTATCAGCTCGTCGGCAACCGGGATCAGGGGATCGGCCGTGCCCGCGTGGACGCCGAGGCGCTCATGGACGTCTTCCATGAAGCGATGAAAGTGAACGCGTCGTCGGCTGGCGATGGTCAGACACTCGTAGAACGTGTCCATGAGGTAAGTCTTGCCGCGGCCAACGCCACCCCAGAGGTAGAGCCCCTTGGGAGCTTCAAGCGTGCGACCCAGCAGCCGGCTGAGCAGCCCCGGGCGATCTTGCTCGACCTCCAGCGCTTGAAACAGCTGATCCAGACGCTTCACGGCCTCCAGCTGGGCCGGGTCTTCGGTGAAGCCTCGGTTTTTGATGTCGTCCTGGTAGCGCCCCCAGGGGGTTTCACTCATCGGTCGGTGAGGTCCAGCTGTCGCTTGATGCCATTTTTCAGAACCCCTCGGAGATCCATCAGGCGCCGATGAAACTCGTGATCAGCGTCTTCCATCGGGATGAACTGGATATCACCGGGCAGCTCCTGGGCCCAGCTGTACACCGCGTCAGGCACGACGCACTCGTCCGTATCACCCTGCACGATCATCCAGGGGCATTCGGCGCGGGGCAGGGGGCTGAAGTCAAACTGATCGATCAGCGGCGCAACGCTGGTGAGATGCTGGGGCATGACGCTGGGGGCCGCTCGCGCCGTGACGTACGCGCCGAAACCATAGCCGGCCAGCCAGAGGGGCAGGTCAGGCTGCACATGACGGCTCCATTGGCATACCGCCAGCAGATCTTCCGATTCGCCAAACCCGCGGTCGAAGTGCCCTTCGCTTTCGCCGACGCCACGAAAATTGAGGCGAATAGTGTGTGCACCCAGTTCGCGCAGCGAGCGCTCCATCATCTGCACTACCTTGCTGTGCAGGCTTCCGCCCTCGGCGCTGACCGAATGGCAGATGACCGCTACGGCGCGGGCCGGCCCGCCCTCCGCTACGTCGAGCATGACCTCCAGCCGGCCGGCAGGACCTTTAAGAGACGCCCCACGCTGTTCGGCGGGAAAATGATCGGGGTTTTCGAGGTCGGTGGCGCTCATGGCGTGGATGATAGCGGTACCGTCAGGCTGCCGCTACGGGGGCCGGCAGCGTTGCGCACAGCACCAGGGCGCGACCACCGCCGCTGACCCGCATACCGTGGGGTTGGTCCGCACGGAACGTCAGGACGTCACCGGCTGCCAGCGTGACCATCTCACCGCTGGCCGTACAGATGATCTCTCCCTGTACCACGTGACAGCAGCACTGCGATCCAGGGCTCCCGGCTCGCCGGCGCAGATTGGCGGCGGGCTTGAGTTCGATCCGTTCGAGAGCAAAGCCGACCAGCGGCTCGGGCAGCAGATCGACCACCGTGGCCTTGCCCCCCGACCGTTCCCGGCTCGCAAGCCGATCAGCCGGCACGTGCCGCAGGGCGTTCGGAGGCATCGCCAGCAGGGCCTCGATGCCCACCTGCAGCGCGGCGGCGACCCGGGCCAGGTTGTTCAGAGACGGGTTGCCGGCCCCGGACTCCATGTGGGTGACCGTCGAACGGGGGATGCCGGCGCTCTGCGCCAGCTGGGCCTGCGTCAGGCCGCGAGCGGTTCGAAGGTGCGTGAGGTTCGATGAGAGGTTGTGAGCAAGTTCTGCCATGGCGCGTAAAATAGCAAAAATGACCGATCCCCTATATCGCGCCCCGTTTCCGTGAACTACCTTGCGCACGTGGTGCTGTCAGGCCCGGACCCCCAGTGGCAGCTCGGGGGCTATCTGGGCGACCACGTTCGGGGTCGCGGCTGGGCGGACTTTCCGACCGGCATGGCGAGTGGGATCCTGCTGCACCGGCAGATTGACGTCTATACGGACGCCCATACGGCATTTGCCGCGGCCCGGCAGCGGCTCGATCCGGCCTTTCGGCGTTATGCCGGGATCCTGCTGGACATGTTCTTCGACCACTTTCTGGCGGGATCTTTCGACCAGCTCACCGGCCGAAACCTAAGCGTTTTTGCGGGGGTTACCTACGGCAATCTGCGCGCCCACTGGCACGTGCTGCCGCCCAGCCTGCAGCGTTTTGCGAGGTACCAGGAGCGTCACAACCTGCTGACCAACTATGCGGACGAGGCGTGTCTGGCGCAGGTGCTCAAGGCGGTTTCGGGCCGTTTTAAGCGAGCCAATCCGCTCGCCGAAGGCCTGGGTCAGCTGCAAAAAAATCGGTCTGACCTGGAGGCGTCGTTTCTGGAGCTGTTTAAGGACCTGCAGGCGTTTGCGATACAGCGGCGCGAGGCCCTGAGCGCAGAAAATCCTATTCGAACAGCCAGCCCGTAATGGAATACCGTCCCTGCCGCGCATAGCTGGCCACCTGGGACACAAAGTGATCCTGCGGCACGCGAAAGATGTTTAGACCATTGAAGCTGGGCGTCAAAGCGCCGTGGCTGACGCCGTCGCGAACAAAGTGCAGCAGCCCGCCCCAGTCTGGCTCCCACTCCTGAGTCAGATTCATGACGTAGGCAAAGCGGCGCTCTTTGCCGCTGTAGGTGTCGTCATGCGTCCTCAAGAAGTGGCCGGGTCGATAGAGGCAGGCGTGGGCGTCCGCCCGCTTGAGATTGGTGTTGCCCGTGAGCGTCTGCCAAAACGCCAAGGACTCGGGAGCCGCAAGCCACTGCGCCCACGCCGCGCAGAAAGTGACTTGCGCCGGCAGCACGTCTCGACGCATATAGGAAAATGAAAAGCCTGCCCGCGCCTGCCGACGCAGGTTTTCCGCAATCGCCGCCTGCTGCGCCGCGGGCATCTCTCTTAGCTCGGTAGCGCTGATGGCCAGCGGGCCGCTCCGGCCGGTGACCGCCAGATCCCAGTCCTTTTCTGCGGCGAGTTCGGCCGCCAGCTGCGCGGCGCTGGATGGCGAGAGGAAAGGGGCAAGCTGGGCAAAACCGTTGTCCGCTAGCTGCTGACGCGCGGCGTCAACAGCAAGGTCAGAGCAGACCTCAATCACAGGCGAAAATCGACAACCATGGGGTCGTGGTCGGAGCTGCGCACCGGATCCGACTTGAACAGACCTTCGGGCCGGTTGCCTTGGCGGTAATCCAACCAGGCCGGGAAGTCTGCGTTGACGTGCCAGTAGCTTGCCGCGGCAATCCGCCCGGACAGCGCTCGGCCTGCGAGGGCCTGGTCGAGCGAACCGGCGGCGCCTCGGAACACGTAAGAGTACTGGGGCTCACGGCGGGACACCGCAGATCGAAAGCCACGTCGCGTCAGGGCCTGCACCGGATCTTCCCGGGAATAAGCGTTGAAGTCGCCGATCAGCAGCGTTTCGCTCGCGTTGAGTTCGGATTCATCGTCCAGCCAGTCGGCGATTGCCTCCGCAGCCTCGACGCGTTTGGGATTCCAGCAGCCCTGGCCGTCTCGCTGGTCAGCGTACTTGCCGCTGGCCTCACCACAGCCCTTGGACTTCAGGTGCAGCGAAACGACGGCCAGTGACCGTCCGCTGTCGAGGTGCCGGAAGGTCTGCGCTAAAGGCGGTCGGTTGTAATACTCGAAGGGTCCATCCAGCTTGGTGTGGGCGTCCCCGACCGGAGCAACGACGTCGCTGGCGTACATCAGGCCTACCGCAATCTGGTCACCGCCGCGTTGCCCGCCGGGCCAGCCGATGGTTTGGTACGCTCTGCCGCTCGCTTCACTGAGCGCCTGCGCCAGGTCAGCCGCGGCGCTGCCGGGATCGGTCCCGTCGTTTTCCAGCTCCTGCAGCGCCAGGATATCGGCGTCCAGCGCCGTTAAAGCGGCCACCAGCTTGCGCTGCTGACGCAGGTACTCGGCTTCGGTTCTAGCGCCCCGGGTGGTCGGAAAACCGCCGCCGCGGCCGTTCCCGTTAAAGAGGTTGAGCACGTTGAAGCCAACCACCCGAAGAGAGCCTGCCCGCGCCGGCGCGGCCGGGGCCGCCCGAGGCTGAGTTGGTTCGGGCGTGACCGTTTCGGTCAATCGCAGCCGATAGCCGCCACGGTGATCCAGAACGCCGGTCAGGTTGCCCACCTTCTGACCCATGGCGGGCAGGCGGCTTCGGCCGTTTGGCCACCAGCTGATCTCCGACAGGTCGCGTCGATCGGAGAGATCGTCCAGCGCTATCGACCGGCGAAGGTTGTTGACGCGCATCTCGCTGGCGATGCGGCCGGGCTCGGCAACCTCGGTCGGCGACAGCAGACGGCCGCCCGCGGCGACCACGGCCTGACCGGAACCGCCGAACCAGGTGACGCCGCTGAACCGCATGTCGCTGGTTACGGTGATCAGCATCCCCTCCAGGCTCTCGATATGTCGTCCGCGAAGCGGCAGAAAAACCGGGCTGGGGGCCGGTACGACCGCGTCTCCGCAGGCCTCGAAGCGGCGGCTTTCAACGGCCGTCAGGGTCTTGTCCAGCTCGGTGACCGTGCCGGCCACCCGCACGCGATCGCCGCTGTCGGCCTCGACGCCGACGGCGAACAGGGCATCGGAGGTTTGCGGATCGTTATCCGGGGCAGCGCTCTGGAGAAACACACCGCTGATGCGGTTCTCCTCGTCGCGCTGGACTGCCGTCACGACGCCCTCGACGATCACCTGCTGACCGACAAGCTCGCTCCGGGGTTTGCTGCCTTGGATTTGTCCGATCGTGCTGGCCGGGTCGCCACAGACCAGTGGCGCCTGGGTCTGGCAGCCGCCCAGCATCAGGAGCAGGCCGAGGCCGGCCGCTTGGAGGGCCCGCAAGGTGGGGCTTACTGAAGCTGGTCGACCATCCATTGCACGGTGACGCGAACCTGCTCATCGCTCAAGTCCATGCGCCCACCGCGAGCGGGCATCAGGCCGGCATCACCCTGATAGCCTTCGATGGCGTGCTGGACCAGGGTGTCCATGCCTTGGGCGAGCCGAGGCTCCCAGGCGGCACTTTCGAGCTTCGGTGATCCAGCGACGCCGCTGGTATGGCACGCGGCGCAGACGTTGTCATAAATCAGTCCGCCGTCGGTAGACCCGTCGAACGCCAGCGCGGGCGCCGCTGCGGCGGCGGCTGCTTCTGCAGCGGCCCTGGCGGCGGCACCGGTTTCGCCGGCGTAGACGTCACCGACGGGTGCGATGCGCGCTTCCAGCGCCGCAACCTTATCGGGGTTATCCGGCCGTGACGTCAGCTTGTTCAGCTGAATTGCCGCCAAAATCACCACCACGGTGAACACCGCTAGCCCAGCTATCAGCAGGGCAAAGTTTTTCATGAATATCTGATCTTGCTCGCTCACCGCGGTGACCCTTAAACCCAAAAAAAATCCGCGTGATTATAGCGGTCCGCCTGCGCCCTGTCTTCCGTACTGTGAGGTCGGGCGCTGCTGGCTGTGCAGCGTGCGACAAAGTAAACTGGCCCGCTCCGCAGAACTGCGGATTTAGTCCGGTAGCTGTGGCGACAGCCGCCGGCCCAGTCGAGGGTGGAATTCATGCGACCTGTTCAGCAGGCGGATCAAGATAAGGCGATCTGATGGCGCGCAACCGCACTGACGCGCTGGTCATCGGGGCCGGCGCGGTGGGTCTTTCCTGCGCGTACTTTCTCAACCGGGCAGGTCTGAGCGTGCAGATCCTCGAGCGCCGCAAGGTGGGCGCCGGCACCTCGTTTGGGAACCTGGGTTTGATCACGCCGTCCCACGCCAAGCCGCTTCCGGGGCCGGGTGTACCGCTCAAGACCCTGAAATCCCTGTTCGATCCGACCGGCAGCTTCCACGTTCGGCCCCGCGCGGATGCGGAGCTGCTCCGGTGGATGCTCGGCTTCACCAAAAACTGCAACAAAAAGCAGCACGACTACATTGCCGCGGCACGCCGGCAGCTGATGGCCAGCTCCCGGGAGCTCACCGAAAAGCTGGTGCTCGGGGAAAAGCTCGACTGCCAGTTCAACGATGGCGGGCTGATGATGCTGGCGATCAGTGACGCCGGAATGGCTGATTTGAGCGCGCTGGGCAGTTCACTGAAGGAGCTGGCGGTGGAGTCCAGCGAAGTCGACGGTGAGGGGCTGCGCGAGGCTGAACCGTCTCTGCGCAAGAACGTCCTGGGTGGACTCTGGCTGCCTGGAGATGCGTCGCTGCGACCCGATCGATTCACCGCCGAGCTCAACTGGGCCTGCCACAAGCGCGGCGTGCAGCTTCAGGAAGACTGCGAGATCAAGGCGCTCAACACCGACGAAGGCAAGCTTGTTTCCGCGTTTACGGACCGCGGCACCTACGAGGCCAGTCACTTTGTCATGGCGGCGGGCGTTTGGACCCCTGAGATTGTTAAGTCGCTCGGCCTGCGCGTGCCGATTCAGGCGGGTATGGGGTATTCCCTGACCAGCGTTCGGCCCGATCCGTGTCCGTCGTTTCCGCTTTTGCTGCACGAGGCGGGAATGGCCGTGACGCCGTTTGAGGACACCTACCGGATTGGCGGCACGATGGAGTTTGCCGGACCGGACGCCGCGCCCAACCCGAAGCGATTTATGGCGCTGATCGAGGGCGCGCAGCGCTATCTTTCCGATCCTCTGGGGACAGGTGAACCCGAAAAATGGCATGGCTATCGGCCGATGACCCCGGATGACCTGCCGCTCATTGGGGCGGTTCCCAAGCTGCCGAACCTCTATTTCTCCTGCGGTCACAACATGATGGGAATGAGCATGTGTGTGGCCAGCGGACGCCTCACCGCGGAGCTGGTCACCGGCCGCAAGCCGCACGTCGACCCGGAGCCCTATCGGCCAGACCGGTTTCGCGGCATGCAGCTGTAGCCGGCCGCAACGCTCGGAATCCGGTCATCAATCCTCTAGGCGCTGAAGTTCGCCGCACCGTGGTGCTGGCGCTGCCGCTGATTATCGGCCAGCTGAGCAACGTGGGCATGTCGTTCATCGATGCCCTGATGGCGGGCCGGCTTTCGGCCGAGGCGTTGGCCGCGGTGGCAATCGGGGGAACGTTGTGGAACTCGTTCACGATCTTCCTGATCGGGACGCTGCTCGCAGTCCCTGCACTCATCTCGCAGCTCGACGGCGCAGGCCGCCGTGGCCGTATGGGTCGTCTGATTCGCCAGGCGCTGTGGCTGGCGGTCTGTTTAGGCGTGAGTATCACGGTGCTGCTTCATCCGGTGGCTCCGCTCCTGAGCCTGGTTGGGCTGGAGCCTGCCGTGCTCGATCAGGCTGTCGAATACGTCCGCGCGATCAGCTGGGGTGCACCCTTTCTGGGCGTTTACCTCGTGCTGCGTTACTTCAGCGATGGCCTCGGGCTGACCCGCCCCACGATGTACATCGGTCTGGCGGGGATGCTGCTCAACATACCCGCCGACTACGTCCTCATGTTTGGCGCTTTCGGCATCGAGGGCATGGGCGCGCGGGGCACCGGCTATGCAACTGCGCTGGTGCTAGCGTTTCAGTGCACCACGATGGCGGTGGTCGTCTTACGAGGTCGGGCTTATGCGGAGGTGGGTGTCTTTTCCCGCTTCGAGCGACCGGCCTGGCGGCGAATTTCCCAGATCTTGCGCCTGGGCTTGCCGGTCGGGGCCGCCATTTTTGTCGAGTCATCGATGTTTGTCGCCGCCACGCTGCTAATGGGTTCTCTCGGCACCATGACCTTGGCCGGACACCAGGTTGCGCTCAATTTTTCGGGGTTGATGTTCATGATTCCTCTCGGCCTCGGGCTGGCGATCACCGTACGAGTCGGCAATGCGGCCGGCCGGGGGGATCTCCCGGAAGCGCGTTTTCGCGGTATCGCCGGGCTGAGCGTGGTGCTTTGCACGCAGGTGTTTTCGGCGACCGTGATCTGGCTGTTCCCCGAGCAGATTGCCGGGCTTTACACGCAGGACGTTGCGGTGGCGAACATCGCCGTCACGCTGCTGTTTTTCTCCGCGATTTTCCAGCTGTCCGACGGGATCCAGGTCGCCGCCGCGGCCGCTCTGCGTGGGCTGAAAGACACGACCATTCCGATGATCATCATGATCGGGTCCTATTGGATGGTCGGGATCCCGCTTTCCTACTATCTGGGTATCATCGCGGGTCGATCCGGTTCCGGAATCTGGATTGGCCTGATTACCGGTTTGACGGTCGCTGCCGTTGCCTTGACGCTACGCTTTTTCGGCCTGACAAAATTGCAACCGCGCACGCGCCTGACATAAAGTCAGGGTATCCACTTCCACCCTGGGGCTATCCATGAAGCTTGTCACCGCCATCATCAAACCGTTCAAACTGGACGACGTTCGCGCCGCGTTGTCAGAAATTGGTGTGCAGGGCATGACGGTTACCGACGTCCAGGGTTTCGGGCGTCAGCGCGGACATACCGAGCTTTACCGAGGCGCTGAATACGTTGTCGACTTCGTCCCCAAGGTCAAAATCGAAATCGCTATCGCGAGCGATGTGGTCGAGCGGGTGGTGGACACCATCAAGACCTCAGCGGAAACCGGTAAGGTTGGGGACGGCAAAATTTTTGTCCTGGATCTAGTTCGGGCCGTGCGAATTCGCACGGGCGAGCTCGACGAGGACGCGCTTTAGTGAGCCGTGCTGGCCGCGTCAGCGAGCGAGGCTAGCTCCCGCCACAATGTTTGCCGCGGCTTCGCGATGGCGGCCAAAAAAGTGGCGTTCCGGGGCTCGGTAGAGCACGTAGACCGCCTCGCCCGATCGTTCCAGTCGCCAGCCCGTCAGCCGCCAGCGCACCCCTGACTCGTCCGTCATTGCCATGTCCAGCGCCACCCCGTTGGACGTTTCGGCCGCGTCCAGCAGCGTCAGCCTGCGTTCCGGTTCCAGCGCCCTGAATTCTGTTGCCGCATGCCAGAGGGTGTGCTGGCTGCTCGGGCACGGCAACTGCCGTGCGCTTGTTCCTCGCGGCGTGTTTCCCGCGCTCCAGACGTCAAGCCGCGTGAGGCCGGTGAGGTCAGGTGTCAGGACTAGCTGCCGGCCGGTTTTGAGCGCAACGCGCCAGTTTGAGGGGTGTTCAACCCGCAGCTTTCCCAAACGCGCTAGGCGCCCTTCGGCGGTTGTGGACGACACGACGTTCGGCGTTGGTGCACATTGCCCGGAGCGGCTCGGCAGCCGGTTGAGCACCCCGGGGAGGCTCGGCGGCTCCAGCGCCCGGTCGTCCGGCGGACTCGTGGCGCGGCGTTGGCTGATCATCCAGCGCCAGCGGGCTAGTTCCTCCGCCGAGAAGGGCTCAGCGTGGCGCTGCAGAAAACCGTCGGCACGGGCGATATTGTCCGTGGCCAGCAGCTGCTCGAGGGCGAGGCGCTGCAGCTTAAGGACGGGCTGGGCCAGCTCGCCCCAGCGCTCGCTGAACGGTGTTTTGGGTGCTGGCAAAGCCGGCTCCGCGCCGCGTTGCCGGGTACGGCGCAGCAGCTCGGGAATGGTGGCCGTGGTCAAACCAGCCCCCCGTAGCTTGTCCAGCGCCAGCTCGTCGGCCTCCAGCTCCAGGTGTTTGGACCGCGAAGGAAAGCCCGCGCGGACGTGCCTCGCAAAGTGACCCAGCGCCACGTGCGCCACCTCATGGGCGAGGACAAACTTCAGTTCCGAGGGGTTTTCGAGGTCCAGCAGCAGCCCGAGATTCAGCAGCACATCACCGCGCGGCAGCGCGCGCGCATTGGGTAACGCGTCGTCGATCAGCCGCAGCTCGAAGGGCTGATCGGGAAACCAGGCCTGCACCTTCCTCTCTGTCTGCCGCAGTTCAGCGGGCAAAGGCAGCATGCGTCCTTGGACCGCAAAACCCTCGACGATCCGGGCGGACAGCTCGACCATCGACAGCGCTGCATCGGGTGCCGGCTGCTTGGCCTCGTGTTCGGCTGTTGCCGTCGAACATCCGAATGCCAGCGCGACCCTTAGGATAGTCAAGGCGGTCGGCAGCTTCATCGCGCAGCGGCTCCTACCCGGTCCAGCAGCTGCTGGATGAGCGCCCCCGCACCCGCCTCGCTGACGCTGTCAGCCGCAGCCCAGCGTCCCAGCGTCGCGCTGCTGATATCGCCGTCGGGAACCTTCACCACTGTCAGGGTCAACCAGCTGGGTTGGCCGCCACCGAGCCTGCCGGTGAGGGTCCAAAGTTGTCGACATGAGTCGGGCAGGCCGCCGACATGGCCGATGCCGAGACCATCGAGTGATGTGTCTGGGGCCTGCTGCAGTAAGCCGGCGATATGTTCCAGGAGTGCACGCTGGTCTCGATCCAGCGCGATGGGCTCGCCGGCACAGGGTTGTGCCAGGCTAGCCTGGACCTGCTGATCGAAGCGCGCGTTCCGCGCTTGTGAGTCTGGTTTCGGGAGCGCGGTGCGTTCCGAGCGCCACCAGGACTGAACGTTGACCGCCGCCGCCGCCGCCGCTTCGCTGCGCGGCTTGGAACCCAAAACGACCGGTCCGCGCGCACAGCCAGCGGTGGCCAGCGCCAGGGTCAGAACCGGGCTCAAAAAAATGAGGCCTCTCATGTTTCCCAGTATAGGCACTAGGCTCACAGGTTTTTAACAAGCCTGGTGTTATGTTTTTAGGCCTTTTTTCGGAAGTAGAACGACATGCAGAAAGTCAAGGTTTTTGGTTTGATCCTTGCTTTAGCTCTGCTGAGCGGCTGTGCCGCCACGCAGCCGGCGGCAGACGGTGAGTCGGCCAGCCGTGAGCCGGTAGCCCGAAACACTCGCACCTACTGCCGCAGTGATGTCGAACGCACCGGTCAAAACGATATCGCGTCAGCGGTGAATCGATCGGCCTCGGCTGGCTCCAGCCGCTGCTAAAACGCTTTTAAAAGCGCCGGGCCGGCGCTATATGCACCGGCCCGGAGTCGTAGAAGCCGCACGGCCTACTAAAATCGCGTGCGTCGGTCGTAATCGGCCATGCGTCGATCCCAGTCTCGCAAAAACGGATCAGATTCCTCCGACCCGCCTCGCTGCTTGAGGACAAAAGCCCCGATCAGGTAGGCCGCCAGCGTCAGCAGAGGCCAGATAAACGCCAGGATGACTGTCACAACCCGCACGCCGAGCGTACTGAAGTTCAGCGTGTCGGCGACCGTCGCGCAAACGCCGCCAAGCCAAGCTTTAGGGTGACGACTGCTCATGCGGCGTTGTCTCCTCCCTCAGATCGGCCGGCAACCTTTTGCCTCAGCTCCGCTAACTCCGCTTCGATTCGGGGATCCTCGAGCTCCTCAGAACGGGTCTCGCGCTGAGGGACGACGTCGAAGGCTTCAACCCGCGCTTCCAGCTGATCCATCTGCACCTCGAGGCGCTCGAAGCGGGCGGAAACGTCCGCCAGCTTCCGATCCGCGGGGGAGGTGTAATGAAGGATCTTGGCAGGCTCTTGCTGCTGCCGCATCGTTTGCTGGCGCTTGCGCGCCTCCCCCAGCCTTTTTTCGAGACGCCGGATATCATCGTTCACCCGCTGCATGCCCTGTCCCGCCTGGGTGATTGCCATCTCACAGCGGTCTGCTTCTTCGGTCAGCTTGTGGCGGGAAGCGAGCGCCTCGCGCGCCAGCTCATCTCGGCCCTGGGCAACCGCCTGTTCCGCCCGTTCGCTCCACTGCTGTTGCTGGGCCAGGATGCCCTCGCGGCGGCGCTGAAAGCGCTTCTGCTCGCCCAGCAGATCAGCGGAAGCAGCGCGAGCCTCGCGCAGCGCGTCTTCCATCTCGCGAACCAGCGCGGCCAGCATCTTTTCCGGGTCTTCTGCGCGTTCCAACAGCGCGTTGACGTTGGCTGATACCACGTGGCGGAAGCGGGACATTGTGCTCATGGTGTTGTTTCTCCTGGGTAATCGTGTTCCCAGGAAGTTATTCAGAAAGCGTGCCAAAACCGCGGGCGTGAGAAAAAAACATAAAAAACAATCAGTTGTAGATCGGTTGGCTCGATGCACCGGTTGTCTTTGGTCAGATTCACCACAGGCCTCGGTCAGTTGCGCCAGGCTGAACCTGGCGCAGGGTGCAACACATAGTGACCTATGATGGTTGGTTCCTTCACAAGTGTCCGTCTAAACTTGCGCTGTTTTGTAGCTTGAGTATTCACGGATGGCCCAGGGCAACTTCATTACCCGCTTCTTCGGCGGGATCTGGAAACTGATCGACTTCGGTCGACGTGTCGCGCACCTCATCTTCCTCGCCCTTTTTTTCAGCATCATCGGTGCCGTGGTCCTGGCGACGGGTGAGGGGCCGCTGCTGTCGATCAAAGATCGCTCCACGCTGGTGCTGGCGCCGGAAGGCATGGTCGTCGAGCAGTACACCACGGACGCCACGCAGCGGGCGCTGGGCCAGCTCATGGACGAAGAGTTGCCCGAAACCCGGATGCGGGATCTGCTGGCGGCGATCGACGAAGCCAGCCGCGACAGCCGCATCGACCGGATGTTGATCCGCACGGACTACCTGTGGGGCATTGGGCCGTCGCAGCTTCAGGAGCTGAAGTCGGCTATCGGTCAGTTCAAAGACAGCGGCAAGCCGGTGATCGCCTACGGCTACGGCATGTCGCAGCAGCAGTACTATCTGGCGGCGCTGGCAGACCAGGTGTGGCTGCACCCTGAGGGTCTGGTGCTGCTGGAAGGTTACGGCGTCTACCGAAATTATTATAAAGACGGTCTGGACAAGCTCGCCGTCGATGTCCACTTGTTTCGCGTGGGCGAGTACAAGTCCGCCGCTGAGCCCTTTATTCGCAACGACATGTCGGACTACTCGCGGGAAGCAAACCGCTACTGGCTCGACAGCCTGTGGGATCAGTACCTGACCGAGGTTGCGGCGCAGCGCGATCTGACGCCAGAACAGCTGGCCAGACACGTCGATGAATTTGGCGAAGACCTGCGCAAAGCCGGAGGCCGCGCTTCCGAAGCGGCGCTGGCCGCCGGCCTGGTGGACCGGGTCGGTACGGAAGACGAGCTCCGGGAGTACCTGCTGAGCGACGGCGTTTTTGATGCCGACATCGAGAGCTTCCGCCAGATCGACGCGGAAACCTATCTCGCGGCGCAGAACAGCTTCGCTTTGCCGCAGGGTGATCAGGTTGCCGTGGTGGTGGCTCAGGGCGCTATCGTGCCGGGCGATCAGTCTCAAGGTACCGTGGGCGGCGAATCTACCGCACGCCTGATCCGTCGGGCGCGAATGAACGACAGCACCCGCGCGCTGGTGCTCCGCGTGGACAGCCCCGGGGGCGCGGTGCTGCCTTCCGAACAGATTCGGCGCGAGATCGAGCTGACCCGTGCCTCGGGTATCCCGGTGGTGGTGTCGATGAGCTCCGTTGCCGCGTCCGGTGGCTACTGGATATCGATGAGTGCCAACGAAATTTGGGCCAACCCGGCTACCATCACCGGTTCGATCGGCATCTTCGGCCTGCTGACCAACTTCCCGCGAACCTTGGAGAAGGTGGGCGTTTACACCGACGGCGTTGGCACCACCCGCATCGCCGGGGCGCTGCGCTCTGACCGTCCGATGCAGCCTCATATCGCCGACATCATTCAGCAGATCATCGAAGACGGCTACGAACGCTTTATCGGCAAGGTGGCCGCCGCGCGGGAAATGACGCCCGAGGCCGTGGATCAGATCGCCCGGGGTCGTGTATGGAGCGGGCAGCAGGCCCGCGACCGTGGTTTGGTGGACAAGCTCGGCGGTCTGAACGACGCGATTGCTTCTGCAGCAGAAATCGCCGATATCAGCAGCTACAAGACCATCTACGTGGAGCAGCAGGTCTCAGCACTGGAGCAGTTTTTGCTGGATCTCACCGCCCGGCTGCCGAGCTTCAGCGTGTCGCGAGACACCACCCTTGGCGCCTTGCTTCGCGCGCCGCTGCCGACCGATCTGGAGCTGCTGCTGGCGCAGCCAAAAGGTCAACAGCCCGTCGGCGTCTACGCGTACTGCTTCTGCACGCTTTGAGGGCGGCCCACTAGAGGCCCACTAGCCGTCAGTCTTCGAGCCGCTCTGCCAGGCTGAGGATACGCTGCGCCTTGTAGACGATCGGGTAGTCGATGAAGTACCCGTCGAGCTGGATGGAGGCTGAACCTTCGGCCTCGGCCGCTTCGAAGGCGGCGACCACGCTGCGGGCGTGAGCAATTTCCTCATCCGACGGGCTGAAGATCCGGTTGGCCGGCGCGACCTGGTCCGGATGGATGCACAGCTTGCCCTGAAAGCCCATCTCGAGACCGTTCCTGGCCGAAAGCTCAAACCGGTCGTGATCCTTGATTTGCAGCACCACCGTATCAATCGGCGGCTCAAGCTCCGCCACCCGGGAGGCGAGGACCAGTCGGGCCCGCGTGTCGGCCAGCGCTCGCTCTTCGGGCTCCCACCGCAGGTTGAGATCAAGGTGGAGGTCGCCAGCGCCAAACGCGAGGCGCCGTATCCGCGTGGCGGCCTGGCAGATCTCGTTGATCTGAGCTAGCCCTCGGGCGGTCTCAATGATCGGCATCAGGTCGATGCTGCCCTCAGTCAGCTGGTGGCGTCGTTCGAGCTGGTTCAATACCCAATCAACCGCAATCAGCTGCGCGGCTGACTCCGTTTTTGGCAGCACGATGCCGTCCAGCCCAGGTCCGACCACCGCTAGCAGATCGTCGAAACACCAGGGCGTTTCAAAGCTGTTCACGCGAACGTAGGCGCGGCAGGCGCGCGGCTTCTTGAGCGCCTCAACCAGGGAATCCCGGGTGGGCGTTTTTTGATCGTTGGCGACAGCGTCTTCCAGGTCCAACACCACCGCGTCGGCCCCGACGGTCAGACATTTTTCGACTTTCCTCGGGTGATTGCCCGGCGCAAACAGATAGGTGCGGCTGGGGAGAGTCTCGAGGGGAGTCATGATCCGGTGCTCCAGTCACGTTGCATCGTCAGGGAATATTTGAATCGTTCGCTGGGGTGGCGCACGACGGACACTTCAAAAACACGGTCTTTGCCGTGGTATCGCCGCAGGATATTCATGGCTGGCTGGCCTTCGGGCACGCCGAGGGCCTCAGCGTGGGAAGACGCCAGCAGCTCGGCGGTGAGCTCCACTTCGACGCTGCGGATTCGTTCGCCAAAAACCTGTTCGATGACGTCGTAGAGCGGACGCGGGTCCGTGCCGATGTACTTCTCCACGCTGCGGTAGCGGCGCAGGACATAGACGTCGGTCCAGCACAAAGCCAAGCCACTCCGGCTGTCGCGGCGGATGGCGCTCAGGCAGCTCCAGTGGGAGCGGGGCGGGATGCCCAGCGTTTTGGCCAGCTCTGCGTTTGCGACCAGGTTGGCGCTGCCGACATGCTCCAGCACCGTATCGGCAGGGTATTGAAGAAGTTCCGATACCGACTGCATGCGCTGAACGTAGCCAGACCGGGCCACGTCCGAGGTGACGACGGTGCCGATGCCCTTGTGTCGCTGAATGAACCCGCCATCCTCCAGCATCCGGAGCGCCTCGCGAATGGTGTGTCGACTGACCTTATAGCGCTGCCGGAGCTCGTGTTCGCCCGGCAGCTTGCTGCCGACCGTCAATCGTCCCTTTGCGATTGCCTCGCAAATGCCGTTGGCGATCTCCCGGTAACGGGGGCCTTTGCCGGTGCGTGTTTTTGCCATGGTGATCCCTGGTGTTGAACGCGGCTGCCGGCCGCTGAGCGGCGCGATCCGCGACAGACTCCGCGGGCGACAGGTTCCGGTTTTTGTCCCCGTGTGTCAAAAGTGCTGGCCGGCAATGAGGAATGTCCGGACATTTACTTGAACCGATTCGGCGATTGGGGGCACACTGTCGGGATGAATACCCACAGCGCATTCGATCAGGGCTCGCTGGGCGTTGCTGCATCGCCTGAGTCGAAGTCTACCCGACCCATGGTGTCACCGGTCGGCGACTGCCACTTCGGCGTTGAGGTGACGGGTGTTGACCTTCGCGACTTGACCACCGAAGACTTGGGTTGGGTCAGGCAGGTGTGGTCCGACAACCCGCTGCTGCTGGTCCGGCGGCAGCTTCTGACCGAAGACAACCTGATGGATTTCAGCCGCTTTTTTGGCGATCTCGAAGTGGTCGTCCGCAAGGATATTCATTCTCGGCACAACCCCGAGATCGCGCTGGTTTCCAACCTGTATCTGGAGGACGGCAGCAACATCGGCGGGCTGGGAACGTATGAGCTTCGCTGGCACAGCGACCAGAGTTACCGGACCCGTCCGGCCACCGGAGCAGTGTTCTACGCTCTTGAGATTCCCCCGGAGGGTGGCAACACGCGCTGGATCGATATGGTGCAGGCCTGGGCGACGCTCGATCCCGAGATTCAGCGTGTGCTGGAAGGTCGCATGGGGCAGTTTGCCTACCAGATGTACAACACCGACATCACCGCTGAGCCTGATGCCAAAGACATCCGCGCCCGCACGCCGGACGCCGAGCATCCGCTGGTGCTCACGCACCCAAAAAACGGGCAGCGCAGCCTGTACTTTGATCCGAGTCAGACCTACGCGATCGCCGGTTTGCCGCACGACGAGTCGGACGAACTTGTGCGGCACCTGTCAGAGCACGTCGTCGATCCGAGGTTTATCCAGGAGCACCAGTGGCATATCGGCGACGTGATGCTCTGGGACAATTCTCGCCTGCTCCATTCCCGCTGCGCCTTCGACCCGTTACACCCCCGGTTGGCCAAAAGGACGACGGTCTTCCTCGAGCCAGACTGGTTCCCGGTTCCTGCATGAGTAACGAGAGCAGCGGCCCGCTCGCGGGCATTCGCGTGATCGAGCTCGGACAGATTCTCGCCGGCCCGTTCACCACAACCATGCTGGGCTATTTCGGCGCCGAGGTGATCAAAATAGAAGCGCCTGGTGCTGGCGATCCGATCCGAGGCTGGCGAACGGTTCGCAACGGCACATCGCTGTGGTGGCATAGCCACGCTAGAAACAAAAAGTCCGTCACCATCAACCTCAAAAGCCCGGACGGCCAGCAGATGGTTCGGGACCTGTGTCAGCACGCGGACGTGCTGGTGGAGAATTTCCGGCCTGGGCAGATGGAGCGCTGGGGCCTCGGGCCAGACCCGATCAAGGCGATCAATCCGGAACTGATCTACACCCGCATTTCGGGCTACGGACAGACCGGACCCGACGCGTCGAAGCCGGGTTTTGCATCGGTCTGCGAGGGGTTCGGCGGCTTTCGGTACGTCAACGGTGTCCCGGGCGAGCGGCCGGTGCGGCCCAATCTCAGTATCGGCGACACGCTGGCCGGCATCCACGCGGCGCTGGGCGTCTGTCTGGCGCTCATCGCCAGGCTTCGCCGCAAGTCCGATGGGGGGCAGGTGGTCGATGTGTCGATTTTTGAGAGCGTGTTCAACCTGCTGGAAGGCGTAGTTCCCGAGTATTCGGGCGCCGGCCAGATACGGGAGCCCGCCGGCACCACCATCACGGGTATCGCACCGTCCAATACCTATCGCTGCGGCGACGACAAGCTGATCGTGATCGGCGCCAACACCGATTCGATGTTCGAACGGCTGATGCGCGCTATGGGTCGAGACGATTTGGCGGAAGATCCCGGGCTCAGCAGCAATGCCGGTCGAGTAGAGCAGCAGGAGATGCTGGACGACGCAATCGAGACCTGGACCCGGACGATGACCATGACGCAGGCGTTGGCTGCACTGGAGGAAGCGTCGGTTGCCGGCGGTCCGATTTACAGCGTCGAGGACATGTTCAACGACCCTCAATATCAGGCTCGCGAGCTGCTCGAATCAGTCACCGTCGACGGCGAGCCGTTGGTGATCCCGGCGATTGTGCCGCGGCTGACCAAAACCCCAGGTAGTACGCGCTGGACTGGGCCGAAGCTGGGTCAGCACACCGACGAGGTGCTCTCGGAGCTGCTTGAGCTCAGCGACGAGGCGCGGAGCAAGCTGCGTAGCAACGGCGTGATCTAACGAATTTCGGATTACGGGAGCTGGCGGCCACCGCGCCGCGAGATCGCCGTCAGGCGGTTAGCTGAAGGCTGCGAATGGCAGCCTCGTCGGCCCGCTCCATCGGTCGACCGTCCACCGGGCTGAGCGGCGCCTGCCGCCGAGCGTGGAGCGGAAATACGGTCGCTTCGATCGCCACGTCTCCCGCCATAAATCGGAATAGCGGATAGCTCCGGTGGTCTTCGCGTGTCACCCGTAAGCGCCGTTCTCCCTGATCGTAAGGGACCCCTTCGCGTTCGAGAAACAGGGCGACAGCCTCGGGCGTATCCGCGAACAGGTGCAGGTTGACGGGGCTATTGCTGTTGGCCGTCCCCGCCAACACGGGGCCAACCAGTCTGGCGTGAAACTCGGAGAAAAAACGAACGCCCTCGAGCGCGGCATCCCGCAGCGTCCTGAGCAGCTGGCGATGGTCGTTCCCGCCAAACAGCGCCTGGTGGCTGCGAATGGCTTCTTCGATATCAACGTTTCTCGGCAGCGCGCCCCGGCCGCTCAGGCCCAACCGCTCCGCTGCCTTGAGTTTGGCCGCGTGAAGGTCTCTCAGGGACTGCTCGATCACGATACGAGCAGCCTCGTTGGCGATCAGCTGGCGCTGTCGATTCGCGTTTCTGGGCACGGGAAGATCCTTAGAAGATGCCGTAGGGGTCCTGTTCGGCGCCGGATTCTCGCACGTCTTCGGGTTCGGTGTCCGGGAGCGTCCCCTGGCGAAAGTACTCGGTCAGGCAGCCGCTGCGCTGCGCGCTGCAGAGCAGGCCGGTATCCGGATTGATCTGCGCCACCGCAACGCCGGCGGGCAGCTGCTCGTCGACTTCGGGAACGCCGTCGAGTGCCTGTCCCATATATTCAATCCAGATCGGCAGCGCGGCTTTGCCTCCGACCTCGTTGCGACCGAGGCGCAGCAGCTGATCGAACCCTACCCAGACCGTGGTCGCCAGTGCAGCGTTGTAGCCGGAAAACCAGGCGTCGCGCTGGTCGTTGGTGGTCCCCGTCTTGCCAGCCAGGTCGCCTCGGCCCAGCCTCAGCGCCGACTTTCCGGTGCCGCGTCGGATGACGTCTCGAAGCAGCGACTGAATCAGATAATGTGTGGGGGGCTCAAGCGCCTGCGCGGCCAGCCGGGGCGCCTCGCGAGCCGCCTGCTCGGTGGTCTGGTCCGCGGCCATCGAAACCGCGGGGTCAACCTCATCCGGGTTCAAGCGCTGGGGGCATTGCGCGCAGGCAAAGGCGGGCCGGGCCTCAAACACGGCGCGGCCCTGACCGTCGACGATTCGATCGATGAAGTAAGGGTCGATACGGTAGCCGCCGTTAGCAAGGCCGGCGTAGGCTCGCGCCATGGCCAGCGGCGTCACCGCGCCACTACCCAGGGCCATCGACAGATCGCGGGGAATGTCGGCGCCGTCGAAACCGAAGCGCTGGACGAACCGCCACGCGTAGTCGACCCCGATATCCCGCAAAACCCGGATCGATACCAGGTTGCGGGAGTTGACCATGCCTTCCCGCAGCCGGGTCAGGCCGAAGAACTGCTCGCTGAAGTTTTCGGGTTTCCAGCTGCGCTCCAGCTGATCGTCTTCGAACACGATTGGCGCATCGTTGACGAGCGTTGCCGGCGTGTAGTCGCGGTCGAGGGCGGCCGCGTACACAAACGGCTTGAAGCTTGAACCGGGCTGACGCTTGGCCTGCGTCGCGCGGTTGAACTTGCTGCGCTGAAAGTCGAGTCCGCCGACCAGCGCTCGCACCGAACCATCTTCCGGGGCCAGGGACACCAGGGCCCCCTGCACGTCGGGAATCTGGGTCATCTGCCACTGGCCCTCATCGTCGAGCGCCACCCGGATAACGTCCCCGACGGCCACCACGTCCGCGACGGTTTCGGGGGCCGGTCCTCGCGAGTTGACGTCCTTGTAAGCGCGGGCCCAGGCGATAGACGCAAGCTCGACGGCAACCGTCTGACCGTCGGGCAGATAGGCCAGGAAAAACCCTTCATCCAGCGACAGCACCAGCGCCGGCTGCATGCCGCTGACAACGCCAAACCGATCGAGAACGTCGTCCCAGTCGGCGGAGGTCGCAGTTTGGCTCAGCTCGAACTGGGCCTCCGGCCCGCGATAGCCGTGCCGCTGATCGTAGTCGATCAAACCCTTGCGTACGGCACGGTTGGCGGCGTGCTGCAGACGGGAATCGATGGTGGTGTATATGGTATAGCCACCGGAGTAGATGTCGTCGCCGAGCATCGTCAAGGCTCGGCTGCGTGCCAGCTCGGCGGCATAAAGCGCGTCAACTTCGATCGTCGGATCGTGGGCGTAAGCGTAGTCTTGGGCTTGGATTGCGGCCTTGGCTTCCGCCTCGGGGACATAGCCTTGCTCCGCCATGCGCCGCAGCATGTAGTTGCGGCGCCGCGTGCTCAGGTCCAGGCTGCGCAGCGGGTTGACCCGCGAGGGCAGCTGGGCACAGGCGGCGATCATTGCGCTTTCGGCCAGCGTCAAGTCGTCAACGTGCTTGCCGTAGTAGCCCTGGGCCGCAGCGGCAACGCCGTAGGCTCGGTTGCCCAGGTAGATCTTATTCAGGTAAAGCGCGAGGATCTCGTCTTTGGTGAGCTCACGCTCGATCTTGAGCGCCAGAAACCATTCCTTGAGTTTCCGGGTAAACAGCTTTTCCCGAGACACGAGTCCAAAGTCCCGCGCCAGCTGTTGCGTGATGGTGCTGCCGCCTGGACCCTTCTCGCCACCGGTTTTTGCGATGTGCCAAATGGCGCGCGCGATACCCTGGTAGTCCACGCCGGGATGCTCATAGAAGCGGGCGTCCTCGCCGGCGATGAAGGCGTTTTTAAGGTTGTCCGGGATCTGGTCGATGGTTAGGGGTGATCGGCGCTTTTCGCCATAGACCTGCATCAGCTGGCCGTCACTGGAATAAATCCTTAACGGAACCTGCAGCTGAACGTCGCTCAGGACATCCACGTCGGGAAGTCCGGGATTGATGATCAGGTAGCTGACGAAGAGCGTACCGGCACCCAGCAGGACGCCCGTAAGGCCCAGAATTGACAGCCATTTAGTGATTTTCAGGGCGCGACGGATTCTGGGAGACATGTTTGGGGTCGGAGTGTGAACTGGATCAAGGTCCCTGGGGATGGGACAGTATAAAAGAGGTTAAGCAAAGGCTCTAGCTACCTGTGCACATTACAATTTCGACCGGATAATCGAAGAAAAGATCCGGCGTACCCTTTAAAATAGTGCGCGTTGAAAGGGTAATCGGGGCTTTTTTCTGAGGGGGTTAACGAATTTTTTCCTTTGTGTTGATCCCTAGTTGACTTTCGTATTTAATGTTAACTTGTAATTAATTGCCGTAAGGCAGTGTTGTAAGGACAAAAAGTGTGGCGTTGTTCAGCAACAAGATGCCGCCCCTGGTCGGCCTGGATATCAGTTCGACAGCTGTAAAGCTGCTGCAACTGAGCGGGGGAGATGGTCGCTACAAGGTCGAAAATTACGCGGTAGAACCACTGCCGGCGAATGCCGTGGTGGAAAAAAACATCGCGGAAGTCGAGGCTGTGGGGGAAGCCATCGGGCGCGCCGTCAAGCGCTCGGGCACCCGCGCGAAGCATTGTGCGCTGGCGGTAGCCGGCTCGGCTGTGATCACCAAGGTGATCAACATGCCGGCCGACCTGACCGAGGCCGACCTGGACAGTCAGATCCAGATCGAGGCCAATCAGTACATTCCCTATCCGCTCGACGAGGTCAGCCTGGACTTTGAGGTGATCGGGCCCATGCCCGGTAACCCGGAGATGATGCAGGTGCTGCTGGCCGCGTCTCGAACCGAAAACGTCGACATCCGCGTTGCCGCGGCTGAACTCGGCGGCCTGACCGCCAAGGCGGTGGATGTCGAAGCGTTTGCCATGGAGAACGCTTTTGTCCTGGTTGCTGACCAGCTGGGTATCGACCCGAAGGCGCGGGTCGCCATCGTCGACGTCGGCGCCACGATGACCACGCTGATCGTGCTGAACGAAGGCCGCACCATCTACACACGTGAACAGGTGTTCGGCGGCAAGCAGCTCACCGATGAGGTGATGCGCCGCTACGGTCTATCTTATGAGGAAGCGGGGCTCGCGAAGCGTCAAGGCGGTTTGCCTGAAAGCTACGAACAGGAAGTGCTCGAACCCTTCAAGGACGCGATGGTGCAGCAGGTGAGTCGCTCCCTGCAGTTCTTCTTTTCCTCCAGCGAATTCGATTCCGTCGAGCATGTGGTGCTGGCCGGCGGATGTGCATCGATCAACGGCGTCGCTGATCTGGTGCAGCAGCAGCTAGCCATTCCCTGCACCATCGCCAATCCGGCCGCCAATATGAGCGTGGCTCCGCGCGTTCGGGCGCAGGCGCTGGGCGCCGACGCGCCGTCGCTGATGATTGCCTGCGGACTGGCCTTGAGGAGTTTTGACTAATGGCCCGCATTAACCTACTGCCGTGGCGCGAGGAACGTCGCCGGCAGCGGCAACAGGAATTCTACGCAGTGTTGGGTGGTGCGGCGTTGATGGGGCTGGTCGCCTTTGTCGGGGTCAACATGCAGCTGGGCGCCATGCAGGATCACCAGGACGGCCGCAATCAGATCTTGCGCAACCAGATTGCGGTGCTGGATCGACGCATTCGAGATATCGAAGCGCTGGAGCGAGAGCGGGCGGAGCTCGTTGAGCGGAAGCTGGCGATCGAAGAGCTGCAAAAGAGCCGCACGGAGATTGTGCGCCTGTTTGATCAGATCGTTCGCACCATTCCCGACGGCGTGAGCCTGGAAAGCGTCAAGCAGGCAGGAACTCGGGTGACCCTGGAGGGGTTGGCGGAATCCAACGCGAAAGTTTCGGCCTACATGCGCAGCCTGGAAGGCTCGCCATGGATGCGCAATGCGGACCTCAACATCACGGAGGCTGAGGGAGACGGTCGGCGGTCGCTGTACAAGTTCAAGGTCGAGGTACAGGTGGGTCCAGAGCCGCAGACCGACGACTCGCAGGACCAGGGAGTGGCGGGATGAACTGGGAAGAAATTAAGAATCTCGACTTCGAAGATCCCGGTGGCTGGCCGCCGGTCGCCAAGGGTGTCGCTGCGGCTGCGGTGGTCGTCTTTATCCTGGTGGTTGCCTACTTTTTGAAATTCAAAGACGAGTGGCAGGTCCTCAAGGACAAAGAGCAGCAGGAGATTACGCTGCGGGCCGAATTTGAGACCAAGCAGCAAAAGGCCGCCAACCTTGAGAAGTACCGGACGCAGCTCGCCGAGCTGCGTAAGCTGTTGGAAGATCTGATCGACCAGCTGCCCAATCAAACCGAGATGGCCAAGCTGCTGCAGGAAGTCTCGCAAAAGGCGATCGGTTCTGGCATCGACGTGGACAAGTTTCAGCCCCAGTCGGAAGTACTGAAAGAGGTCTACGCCGAGAAGCCGATTACCTGGGAAATGGTCGGCGGCTATCACCAGTTCGGCGACTTCGTGTCAGAGATTTCTGACCTCCCGCGGCTGGTTGTGGTTACGCAAAACATTACGCTCCAGCCGGCGGACGATGACACCAACCGGCTCAAGCTCTCCGGGACGGTCAACACCTATCGTTACCTGACCGAAGACGAGCAGCTGCAGATGGCGCAGCCTCCGCAAGGAGCACAACGCTAATGAAATCGGCGACTTACACGATCCTAGCGGCGCTGCTGCTGGCCGGTTGCACCGGCGGAACCGGAGATCTCGAGCGGTACATCGATCAGATCAACAGTCGGGCAGGCGAGGAAATCGAACCACTGCCGGCGCCGGTTGATCCGCCGAAACTCATTTATCAAGCCCACGACCTGCGCGATCCGTTCACCGGCGGTCCGCTGCTGGTTGATGAGCCCGCGCCGGAGGCTGAGGCTGAGATAGCGGGTGCCGCCACCGGTCCTCGACCCGATCCAAACCGGCCGAAGGAAGACCTGGAGCGGTTCGAGCTGGATAGCCTGGAAATGGTCGGCACCTTTTTCATCGACAGCGTGCTCTATGCGTTGGTGGAAGACCCCGATGGTTTGCTGTATCGGGTTAGGGAAGACAATTACATGGGGCGCAATCACGGTCGGGTGATTGCGGTTTACGAGGATAGTGTGGAGCTCGTGGAGCTGCTGCCCGATGGCGAGGGGTGGCAGGAAAACCGCGCAGAAGTAGCTCTCGATGAAGAATAAGCGGATCCGGTTTGGGGGATCAAAAATGAACGTAATGCTGACAAAAACTGCTGCAAACACGGCCGCTGGCTGGCGCGCCGGTGTGGTGGCCGCGGTGATGTTATGTCTAGGGGCCGGTCAAGCGATGGCTCAGTCAGTGCTGGAGGAGATCAGCTTCAGCACGGGCTCGGGTGGCGCGGTTGACATCATCATGACCCTCGACGGCAGCGTGCCTGATCCACAGGTTTTCACCACCGACAACCCGGCTCGAATCGCCATCGACCTGATGAACACCACCAACGCGGTGCAGCGACGCACGCTGGAAATCGGCACCGGTGCAACCCGCAGCGTTTCGGCGGTTGAGGCTGGCGGTCGCACCCGTGTGGTCATCGACCTGTTCCGCTCAGCGCCCTATGACACCCGGGTGGAAGGCGACCGGCTGGTGGTTTCTGTTCAGGGCGGCTCCCGGACGGTCAACGCCGCCAGCTCTTCAGTACCCACCGGCACGATGAGCAGCGCGCCCAGCGGCGCGCTGGCGGTGGAAAACGTTGACTTCCGTCGCGGCGTCAACGGGGAAGGCCGAGTCATCGTGACCTTCAACGATGCTGGTGCCAACGTCGATCTCAACAAGCAAGGTAACCGCCTGCGCGCCTACATCTACAACACCGAAATTGCTCCGGAGCTCGAGGAGCGGCTCGACGTGCTCGACTTTGCTACCCCGGTCGAGCTGATCGACACCCTTCGCGACGGTAACCGCATCCGGATGGATATCACGGTCCGGGGCGAGTACGAGCATCTCGCCTATCAAACGGGCAACCAGTACGTGGTCGAGATCCAGGAGTTCCAAGAGGAGGAGCTGGATCCCGAGCTGGAAATTCTCGAGCCAAAGGAATACGAGGGCACGCGCGTTTCGTTCAACTTCCAGGACATCCCGGTGCGGGCGGTGCTGCAGCTGATCGCCGACGTTTCTGGGCTGAACATCGTGGTCTCTGATTCGGTGTCGGGTAACGTCACGCTCCGACTGCAGAACGTACCCTGGGATCAGGCGCTCGACATCCTGCTTCAGGCAAAATCGCTGGACATGCGGGAAAACGGCAACGTGATCTGGGTTGCCCCGGCAACCGAAATTGCCACCCGGGAGCAGCAGCTGCTGCAGGCCCTCAAGGACAAGCGCGAGCTGGAGCCGCTGCGTTCCACCTTTGTCCAGGTCAACTACGCGAAGGCAACGGATCTTAAGAGCATTATCGAAAACGCCGCGAGCGGCTCAGCCACCGACGGCGCCGGGCTGCTCTCCGCGCGAGGCAGCGTCACCGTCGACGAGCGGACCAACGTGCTGCTGCTGACCGATACGCCCGACCGCCTCGAAGAGATCCGCGAGCTGGTCAACCGGCTCGATCGGCCGGTACGTCAGATTCAGATTGAATCGCGGGTGGTCATCGCAACCGACAGCTTCAGCGACGAGATTGGCGTGCGCTTTGGCCTCACCGGCGGTTACGAAGACAACGACGGCAACATCCTCAGCGTGGCGGGATCTTCCACTGCGACCGACCGGATGAACAACCTGGCGTTGGTCAATCGACAGGTCAATGCTGGCCGCTCGGGCTTTCCGATCATCGGCCCCGACAACCCGCCGGCGGGCATTTCGGTGCCGCCGCTAGGCGAGCGTCTCAACGTTAACCTGCCGGCATCGAACACCGCGGGCAGCTGGGCGCTTGGACTCCTGACGTCCGACTACCTGCTCGATCTCGAGCTCTCGGCCCTGGAGAGTGAGGGGCGCGGTGAGGTGATTTCCAGCCCGCGGCTGATCACTGCCAACCAGCGGGAGGCCTTCATTCAGCAGGGCGTCGAAATTCCCTTCCAACAGGCGGCCTCTAGCGGCGCGACCAACATCAGCTTTAAGGACGCGGTGCTCGAACTGCGCGTCCAGCCGCTGATCACACCAGACGACCGCGTGATTCTCGATGTGGCGGTCAAGCAGGACACGATCGGGCAGCTGGTGCCGGTCGAAGGTGGTGGCCAGGTCCCGAGTATCGATACCCGGGAGATTCAGACCCAGGTGCTGATCGACAGCGGCCAAACCGTTGTCCTGGGCGGGATTTACGAGCAAACGATCCGCGAAGATAACAACAGGATTCCGGTATTGGGTGACATCCCAGGGCTCGGCACGCTGTTCCGTCAGCGTACCAGCCAAAACGATAAGTCGGAGCTGCTGATTTTCATCACGCCGACCATTCTGAATGACACCCTGAATCAGAACTGACAACAATCGGATGCTTCGGGGAGAAGCACCACACATGACGATGACTAACTTGGGGGCAGGACCGACCGTGGAAGGCCTAAGGACCATGATGAGACTTAAACGACTGATGACGTCAGCGGTGTTGCTGTGCACCGCAGTGGGACTGACCGCCTGTGGCGGCGGTGGTGGCGGCGGCGCGGCGGAACCACGAGCGCCGATCCGCGTAACAATTGAGGCGGACAGTACGAATCTGCTGTCCAACAAAGGCGAGGTTTTCTACGAGCCCGGCTCTGACTTTGCGACAAACGTCCGCGTTGTCGTTCGCAATCCGGACGGCCAATCGGTTGTCGACGGCACGGTGGTTGGGCTTTCGGTGGCTACTTCAGCCAACGGACGCTTCTCCACGACCGACGATCTTCGTACGCAAACCACTCAGATCCAGGTGCCGACCACGGCCGGTGAGGCGCTGGCGGTTTTCCACACGCTGGAAGGCACCGGCAATACCGTGCTGCGGGCGACGGTGAGCGACCCTCAGTCCAACCAGAACATTTCGAGCGAAGTGACCGTCGCGATCAGCGAAGGTCCGGACGGGGTCAATCGCATCACGCTGACGCCGAATCGTCTGACGATCCCGGCACGGCCGCTCGGAGTACCCATTTTCTTCAACTCGCCCTATCTGGCCGAAGTCGACATTACCTACCGCGAGGCTGACGGCACCATTGGCGCGCCGCAGGACGGCGAAGTCGCCGTTAGCATCAATCCGGTCGGCATCGCGGCGTTCTCGACGCTCGACGATCCCGAGACTGACGACGTCAACGAGTTCTTTGTGCTGTTTGGCAACGCACCGGTAGAACTGGCCGCCGGCGGCAAGATTTTTGTGCACGCCGAAGATCGACCGGGGATCGTTACCGTTTCAGCCAGCGCGCAGGACGTGACCAGCGGTGAAATCTTCGACGCGCAGCTCGAGATTGAAATTGTCGAGGCTGCTGCTGATGGGCGCCCGGCAAGTCTATCGTTCGCTCTCCCGCCGCTGCCGCAATACGTGCAAGGGGCCGGCGGAACCAGCGCGCAGGCGTTTGAAGTCTTTGTGCAGGATGGTGCAGAGAACTTTATTGAAGACCCTGCTCCCGGAACGAACAACGTATTCCTGGAAATCTTCACGGAATCCCCGGACTCCGGTGCTGTGCTGCGCGGCACAAACAACAGCGGTACGCCGGTTGAGGGTACCTCGATCGCGCTGGCCACCACCGGTGGCATCGTCAGCGCCAGCCTGGTGAGCGGCACGGAGCCGGGCCTGGTACGGATCCGCGCGGCTGCTGACGCAGCGGATAACAACGTCAGCAACGGCATCGAGGCCGCGGTGGTAAGCGAATCCTCGGCGGTGATCTCCGACGGTGTGCCCTTCTCCGTAACGCTTACGTCGATCCCGATCAACAGCCTGACCGTGAACCCGGTGGATCCGAGTGTGGTGATCACCGACGACAATGGGTTCCCCGTCGAGCCGAACGCGACTTACAGCCTGCGGGTCAACGCGATTGTGACCGACCGCTTCGGCAATCCGCCGGCACAGCAGGTTCAGCTGCAGGCCGGCTTGATCGACGCGCCGATAACCGGCTTTCCCACCCAGGGGGCTGGCACCTTTGATCTGTCGGGCGTCGACGGCGACCCATTTGAGGGTGGCACCGGGTTCTTTGCCCCGACTGGTGAATTCCGCACTGCCGGCGGCGGTGCAGGCCCGGGCGACACGCTTATCCTGTTCGGCAAGGAGGTTGTCGGCAACGCCGACCTCGAGAGCGCCCGTACGGTGGCTCAGGTCGTGGATCAGACCAATATTAATGTCGACGAGCCGTTCAACTTCAACGACACGGTCGGCGGTTCCATCGACAACGGTCCGGAGATTCCGTACGTGATCGGTCGCGCCACGACCGGCAACATCGAGTCCGCTTTTGTGACGGACAGCAACGGTGTGGCGACCACGCTGCTGAATTACCCGGTGTCCCAGCTCGGGCGCACGGCGGCACTCTATGTGCAGGGCGCCAATGGCGGCCTCGGAGGTGCAGGCAACCTGGCCACCTACGCTGACGCAGCGCTGATCCGCTATCCGGGTCTGCTGCCGCTGACGCTGACGGCGACGCCTGATTCGGTGCCGGCGAACGTGCCCTCAAATGTGCTGGTTTGCGTTGAGGACGCGGCCACCGCCCCGATTCGCGGGCAGTTCATCGGCTTCGCATTCTCTGAGCTGGAGGGAACCGGCACCGTGGACGGTATTCCCGGAAGCGGCACCGTGGCCAACCCGACTGGCGAAGACGGCTGCACCATCGCAGTGGTCGAGACCGCCGGTGTGGGTACCGATGCGTCAGAAGGTATGCTGACCTTCTTCACGGGCGACGCAACGGCCGTAGTCACCATCAACCCGCCGTCGAGTGCGGTGCTGCAGGCTTCGCCCTCGTCATTCCGCGCGGGCCCGGCTGTGACCACTGCGACCTCCACCCTGCGCTACCTCGCCGGTGGTGCTCCGGTGGCCGGGATTGCGATCAGCGGCACCTGTGATGTGTCCGACGGCTTCCTGTCGATCATCGATCAGCCGGCGCTGACCGACGACAACGGCGAGTCCGAAGTACGCTTTTCGGTCCAGCTTGACGACGGAACCTTCGGCAGCAACGTCGGCGAGGGTACGTGTACCTTCGAGGCCAGCGACGGTACGTCGGTGGATGTCGAATTCCAGGGCTTTGACACCTGCGCGAACCAGGTCAACGTGAGCCCCGCACCGCCCCCCGGCGCCTGCGGCGACGTCATGACGACCTCCGTCTCGCTCACGGCGGAGTTCGATCAAACGATCGCGGCTCTGGGTAACGTGACCATCAGCGCAACGGGCGCGGCCATTTCATGCGTCTTCAATGCCGGTACCAGCACCGTGTCTGGCACCTGCGCTGACACCAGCATCCCGACCAACACCACCGTCACGCTGTCCCTGTCGTTCGCCAACGCGGCTGATGAGTCGGACTTCATGATGAACGGCAGCTGGTTAGGTGAATGTGCCAGCGCCGGCAGCGCGCTGCAGGCGACTGTGCAGCTCACCAACGACGCGATCTGCCGAGTCACGTTCTAAGGCATAGCTTGCCGACGCCGACCGCCTGGTCGGTGTCGGTCGCCTAACCCTATGCAGGCCAGCTCACCGAGCTGGCCTTTTTCATGGAGGCGACTTCCACGGTGCCCAAATGCCGCCGCCGGCCTGTGAACCGCGCCTTTCGGCATAGGCTCCGCTGCGAGTATTTCTTTACACTCGCCGTCTTCATGCAATCTCCCCGCGCTGCAAGTACACTGCGGGGTTTGGCGGCCGCAGGCGCCGCCCATCGCAATCACCGGGTATTTCAATGGAAGACAATGTAGCCGCGGCCGTGGCCGCGCCGCAGAACGATGCCGGGGACGCCTTCCGGGCGCTGAAAGCGGAAATCCAGCAGAAGATCATTGGTCAGCACGCGCTGATCGACCGTCTGCTCATCGCTTTACTGGCGAACGGCCACCTGCTGGTAGAAGGGGCGCCGGGGCTGGCCAAGACCACCGCGATCAAGGAACTCGCGGAGCGAATCGAAGGAGACTTCCATCGGATTCAGTTCACGCCTGACCTGCTGCCCGCCGACCTGACCGGGACCGAGATTTATCGTCCGCAGGATGCGGAGTTCAAATTCCAGCGCGGTCCGATATTTCACAACCTGGTCCTGGCGGACGAGGTGAACCGAGCGCCGGCCAAGGTCCAGTCCGCGCTGCTCGAAGCGATGGGCGAGCGGCAGGTGACGGTCGGCAGTCACACCTATACGCTGCCCAAACTGTTTCTGGTGATGGCCACCCAGAACCCGATCGAGCAGGAGGGTACCTATCAGCTGCCCGAAGCCCAGCTCGACCGATTTTTGATGCACGTCAGCATCACGTATCCCGATGGTGACGAAGAGCAGCAGATCCTGCGGCTCGCTCGGGAGCAGGCCCAGGAGCAGCTCGCCGAGCGCCCGCAGCCCCCGGTGGTCGTGAGCCAGGCGCAGGTGTTTGCCGCGCAGCAGCAGGTCCTCGACCTGCACGTATCGCCGGAGCTGGAGCGCTACATGGTTGAGCTGGTGCTCGCGACCCGCGAGCCCGGTCGTTACGGTGATGATCTGGCCAGCTGGATCAGCTTCGGCGCCAGTCCTCGCGGTACGATAGCGCTTGACCGCTGCGCCAAAGCGCACGCTTGGCTCGCCGAACGCGACTATGTTTCGCCCGAAGACGTCCAGGCCGTCGCTTTTGACGCCCTGCGTCATCGTCTGCTGATGTCGTTTGAGGCCGAAGCGGAGGGGGTTGATGCCAACGCCCTGATCGCTCAGCTGCTGGAGCGCGTGCCGGTACCCTGAGGCTGGCCGCTTCACCGTACTCCCTCGATGGCATCCGAACTGGACTCGACGACCCAGGTCACCACCGAAGACCTCATCCGCCTGCGCCTGGCCGCCAGGCGCCTGGTGATGTATGCCCGCAGCCCGGCGAGTTCGGTCATTGCAGGCGTGCACGCCAGCCGCTTCCGTGGACGCGGCGTGGACTACGTGGAGTCGCGAAACTATGAGGTGGGCGACGATATCCGCGACCTGGATTGGCGCGTCACGGCCCGGACGGGCAAACCTCATACCAAGGTCTTCCAGGAAGAGCGAGAGCGGCCGGTGATGGTGCTGCTGGATGCCCATCCAGGCATGTACTTCGCCACCCGCGGGGCGCTGAAGATTGTTCAGGCCAGCCGTCTGGCGGCCCTGGTCGGCTGGGGGGCGGTCCGCCGCGGCGACCGGATCGGCGCTTTGATCTGTAATGGTGACGAACACCAGGAGATCCGCCCAGCTGGTGGCCGGCGCGGCGTGCTGAGAATGATCAGCGTGTTGACCCGCGCTTTTGACAGCAGCCAAATGAACCGCTTTGCCAGCCAACCCCCACCCATGGATCAGGTACTGAAGCGCGCCAGGCGTATCGCTCGCCCGGGCAGCCTGATTTTGCTGGTCAGCGATTTTTACCATCTCGGCGATGAGTTTGAGCGGCACCTGACTTTTCTGCGCCGCCACAGCGACCTGATCGCCTGCCGAGTTCGCGATCCGGTAGAGCTAACGCCACCGCCTCCGGGCACTTATCCCGTCAGCAACGGTCTCAAGCAGGGAATCCTGGCGCTGAGCCGCGGGTCCGCCCGAAAGCGCTACGAAGGATTTCTCGAGCAGCAGCAGCGGGCGTTTGTCAGCACGCTGAACAAGCACGGTATTACGCGCCTTGAGCTGAGTACGGAAGACGACGTGACCGACGCCCTCGGAAGAATCTTCAAAACGCGGGATATCCGCTGATGCAGGCGCCGCCGCCACCGATCCGCGATATCCATGCTGCGCCAGCGCCGCCGTTCTGGCCCCCGGCCTGGGGCTGGTGGGTGGTGGCTGGCATCGCTGTTGTGGGTTTGTGCTGGGTGATATGGGTTTTGTGGCGTCGCTGGCGACGGCAGCAGCGTCTCCAGGCGCTGGGGCAAGAGCTCGATGAGATGCAGCAGCGCTGGCGTGATGACGGCGACGTTGGTCGAGCGGCTTCGCGTGCATCACTTTACCTCCGCCGCCTCGTCCTTCATGAGGCTCGCGACTCGCGCGCGGCAGCGCTGACCGGAGATTCATGGGTGGAATTTCTCACCGCGCCGGATAGCCTGGACCCGCATCTGAGGGTTGCCGCCGTCGAGCTGGCCAGGGCACCCTACCAGGCCAAGCCGGACATCAACGTTGAGTCGGTCTTCCAGCTATGCCATTTCTGGCTGCGGCGGGTGGTCCATGTTTAAGCTGGCGTGGCCCTGGCTTCTTGCCGTGGCGCCGGCACCGCTGCTGGTTTGGTGGCTGTGGCCTCGGGCTGAACGACCATCCGGGCTTAGCGTGCGCGTGCCCTTCTTTGCGCTGATGTCTGCGAATCAGGACCCCGCTGACAACGGCCGAGGGACCTGGCGAATTCTTCTGGCGATACTGGCCTGGCTGGCGCTGGTCGGCGCCGCGGCTCGGCCTCAGTGGATCGGCGAAGCCATCAGCATGCCTATGACCGGCCGCGACCTGATGCTGGCCGTGGATATTTCGGGCTCGATGGAAACCGCAGACATGTCCGTCGTCGGGCAGCCTGCAACGCGCCTGGCTATGGTCAAAGCGGTGGCCGGTGAGTTTATGGAGCGGCGGGTTGGCGACCGGCTGGGATTAATCCTGTTCGGCCGGAGGGCGTATCTACAAACACCCCTCACCTTTGACCGCAGCACGGCGCGCACGCTGCTCGAGGAATCAGCTATCGGGCTGGCGGGCAAGGAAACCGCCATCGGTGACGCGATTGGCCTGGCGGTCAAACGTCTGCGTGGCGAGGCGGTCCAGGATCGGGTGTTGATCTTGCTGACCGACGGGGCCAATACCGCCGGCGCGGTCGAACCGCTGAAAGCGGCTGATCTCGCCGCAAGTGAAAAGCTGAAGGTGTACACGATCGGCGTTGGTGCTGACGAAATGCTGGTTCGCAGCATGTTTGGCACTCGCAAAATCAATCCTTCAGCGGACCTGGATGAAAAGACGCTCAACGCCATCGCCGACAAAACCGGCGGTCGGTATTTCCGCGCGCGCGATACCGCCGGGCTGCAGCAGATTTACGAGATTCTCGACGAGCTGGAACCGGTGGCCGAAGAGCAGGAGATCCTTCGACCTCCCAAAGAGCTTTACTACTGGCCGCTGGCGGGAGCGCTGCTGCTGTCCTTGCTGCTTGGGCTGCTCAGCGTTGTGGCCGGGCCTCGAGAATCCGTGACGGCAAGCGCTGGGGAGGCGTCAGTCTGATGGATCTATCCCAATTTCACTTTCTGAGGCCGGGTTGGCTAGCGCTGCTGCCGGTAGCGGGTGTCCTCGTTTGGTGGCTCCGTCGGCCCGGAGGCGACCTGTCTGCCTGGCAGCAGATCTGCGACCCGAAGCTCCTGGAGTTTCTGACCTGTGGTGAGGGTGGCCGTCCGCGTCGCTGGCCGCTCGTCCTGGTCAGTATTGGCTGGCTACTGGCCTGTCTGGCGTTGGCGGGCCCCACCTGGAACAAGCGGCCGTTACCCCTGTTTCAGACCGAGGCGGTCCGCGTGGTGGTGCTCGACCTGTCCCGCTCTATGCTGGCGGGAGACCTGACGCCTGATCGTCTGACTCAGGCCCGCTACAAGCTTGCTGACCTGCTGGATCGAAACCGGGAGGGCCAGGTTGGGCTCGTCGCGTATGCCGGTGAGTCATTTGTTGTGTCTCCGCTGACTCAGGATGCCAACACGATCAAGGCGATGCTGGGTGCACTCGACGTATCGATCATGCCGGTGCAGGGCAGCGAGCTGGGGGAAGCGCTACGGCTCGCGCACCAGCTTCTTGAAGGTGTAACCGCAGCGGACGGCGAGGTGATTGTGGTGACAGACTCGGTCGGCACCGGCGGCCTGACCGCCGCACGAGAGGTGTTTGAGGCCGGCCATCGGGTATCGGTCATCGGTGTTGGCACACCGGAGGGCGCACCGATCCCACAGGCCAACGGCGGATTCTTTAAGGCGTCTGACGGGACCATCGCGGTTCCACGCCTCAATGAAGTCGAACTGGCGGAGCTTGCAGCGATCGGTGGGGGCATCTACGTGAGGCTCCGCACGGACGATCGTGATCTGGATCGAGTGTTGAGCCCGCGCGCCGGCAGTCTTGCCACCTCCGGCAACGACAACAGCGAGAGCCTGCAGTGGCGGGAGGAGGGGCCGTGGCTGGTTCTGGTGCTGCTCCCATTAGCGGCGCTGGCTTTCCGGCGCGGCTGGCTGCTGGTGGTCCCGCTCGCGGTTCTTTTGCTGCCGCCGCAGCCGGCTCAGGCCAACTGGGTCAGCGATGCGTTCAAGACGCCGGATCAGCAGGCTTCCGAGGCGCTGAGCGCGGGTGAACATGAGTCAGCGGCGGCGCTGGCCGTGGACCCGCTGCTGCGTGGCGAAGCGCTTTATCGCGATCAGCAGTATGAGGCTGCAGCGGCCGCGTTTGGGCAGGTCAACGGACCTGACGGGCACTACAACCGCGGCAACGCTCTGGCGATGCAGGAACGGTATCAGGACGCCATTGATGCCTACGATCAGGCCCTTGCGATGAATCCTGAAATGGACGACGCACTGCACAACAAGTCGGTGCTGGAAGAGCTGCTCAAGGAGCAGGAGCAACAGCAGCAGCAGCAGGAGAATTCAGACAGTCAGGATCAGTCGGACGGCGAGAGCGAGCAGCAGTCCGAGCAGCCGAGCGAGCAGGAAGGCACCGAAGAGTCCGAGCAGCAGGCTCAGTCGGAAGAGAGTGAGTCCGAAGTGCAGCAGGAACAGACGGCACCGATGGCCGCTGAGGAGCTCGATGCCGAGGAGAAGCAGTCGCTGGAGCAATGGCTGAGACGAATCCCTGACGACCCGGGTGGTCTATTGCGGAGGAAATTTCTGCTGGAGTATCAGCGCCGCGGTCAGCCCCCGGCCAGCGAGGAGGAACAATGGTGATGCAACGGTTGTGCTTGGCGCTGGTTCTGCTTTGCGGCACCGCGCAAGCTCAGGAGATCAACGCTTCGCTGGATCGGGAAACCATTTTCCTGGGAGAGTCGGTGCTGCTGAAGATCGACCTGGTGAATCCTGAGTCAGACAGTCGGCCGGACTATCTGCCGCTGGACGCGCAGTTCAACCGCCTGGACACGGGCACCAACTCCAGTCTGGAGCTGACGAACGGCCAGCGTCGGCTCAAAGTGCAGCACAACATCCTGCTCGAACCCAAGATCGACGGCACGCTGGTTCTGCCGCCGCTGAAGGTGGGAAAGCTCACAACCCAGCCGATCACGCTCACCGTGCTCGAGCGACCCAAAGCCGACAGAAACTCTGATCAGGATGTCTTCGTTGAGCTGGAAGCCATGCCGCTGGAGCCCTATGTGCATTCTCAGGTGCGGCTGACGGTAAGGCTTTTTCACGCCCCGCCCATCACCGAGGGTGCGTTGAATAACGAACCCTGGCCCGACGGGCTGGTGGTTGAGCGCGTCGGCGATGATCGCACCAATACGCAGGTGATCGACGGTAAACGGTACCGGGTTGTGGAGCGACGCTTCGCGCTGTTTCCGGAGCGCAGCGGCGCCCTTCAAATTCCCCCGGTTAGCTTCCGCGGTCGGGTTGCCGATCCGGGCGGCGGCAACGCGTCGCTGTTCAGCCGGGGTCGGCGGGTGAGCGTCAGCAGCGATCCGCTCACGCTGGAGGTCAAACCGCAGCCGGCCAGCTTCAGCGGCGATCTTTGGCTTCCCGCCGCCGATCTGACCCTCAGCGAAGTCTGGCCGAATGGCGAACCGAGCTTTGTTCAGGGTGAGCCGGTAACACGCAAGCTCGAGCTGCGGGCTCGCGGGTTGCTGTCGGTCCAGCTTCCCGACATTGCCCTGCCGGACGTCGCTGGCATCAAGGTATATCCCGATCAGCCGAGCAGCAAAACAAACTCCAGCCCCACCGGTTGGGCGCTGGCCTCACGGGATCAAACCTACGCGTTGGTGCCGACGGAAGCCGGCGTCATGACGCTCCCAGAGATCCGAATCCCCTGGTGGGATGTGGAGGCCAATCAGGAGCGCGTGGCGGTAATTCCGGCGCGCCAGGTTGACGTGGCTCCAGGGCAATCAGCCGCGCTCTCGCCGGATCTGATACCCCAGTTCGGGGCCTCAGCCGATCGGGCAGAAGGAGGCGCCGCCGGAACCAGCGCGTCACCCATCGGGTGGCCGGCCCTCAGCGCAGTGCTGGCCGTGCTGTGGCTGGGGACGGCAGTGGCCTGGTGGCGGGCCAAAAACGCTGTCCCCCGGCAGGCCGAACCCGCGCCCGATGATCGCCAGGTCGCGAGGGCGGCGAGCGAGAGGCAATGGCGTGAGCGCCTGACGAAGGCCTGCGAGGCGAATGATGGGCGCGCGGCTGCGCAGGCGCTGGTCTCGCTCGCCCGGACCGCCAGCGGACAATCCGTCAACTCGCTCCACGCTGCGGCGATGCTCGCAACGGACGGCAAGGCGGTCGAGCTTCTTCTAGAGCTGGATCAGTGCCTGTATTCGCAAGGGGGCAATAGCTGGTCCGGTGCCGCGCTGGCCAAGGCGGTCGACAAGCTGAAGTTCCGTTCGGCGACCGAGGAACAAGCTGAAAATGCTGGGCCGGTAGCACTCCCACCGCTGTACTCAGCGATCTTTGTGCTGAGTTGCGGCCTCGCGTTGGCGACGGCCGGCGGGCAGGCAACGGCGCAACCTGCAGAGCCAGACAAGCCTGGCTGCGGCGTAGCGCCGGTACTCATCACCGGGGCGATCATCCATACGGTTTTCTCCGGTCAGCCGAGTCCTGAAGCCCTGGTCTACAGCCCCTGCGGGAAGGTGTTGGCCATCGGGTCAACGGCCGATCTGATGCGGGACTACGCCGAGGCGAAAGCGCTGGCGCTGCCGGATGCCACTTTGGTGCCCGGCCTGGTCGACGCTCATGGTCACATTATGAACCTCGGCCTTGGGCTGCTGGCCGTGAATCTGCGCGACACCGCCTCAAAAGCTGAGGTGTTGGAGCGACTTCGCGATTTTTCCCGCAACCTGCCGCCGGAGGCCTGGCTGCTGGGCAGGGGATGGGATCAGAACGACTGGCCGGAAAAAGCCTTTCCGAGTCGAGCTGATCTCGATGCCCTGTTTCCCGATCGGCCGGTCTGGCTGACCCGAATTGACGGGCACGCCGCCTGGGGCAACTCCGCTGCGCTGGCGGAGGCGGACCGAGATTTTTCGGGTGACTGGCAGCCCGAGGGTGGTCAGATTCAGCGCGATAGCGAGGGTGAGGCCACCGGTATTTTTGTCGATCGGGCCATGGCGTTTGTGCAGACGCAGGTGCCGGCTTGGACCGAGGCAGACCGCCGCCGGGCGCTGAAGCTGGCGATGGCCTCGCTGGCTGCGGCCGGAATCACCGGCGTCCATGACGCCGGCACCTCACAGCAGGATCTTGAGCGATTCCTCGCGGCGGAAAAGTCTGACGAGCTGACGCTGCGGATTTACGCCATGGCCGACGGCGACCAGGAGCTCCTGCAGTCGCTGTGTCAGGATACGGTCCATACCGATCGGGTTAGCGCCCGCTCCGTCAAGCTCTACGCAGACGGTGCGCTGGGCTCGCGCGGCGCGGCTTTGATCGCCGACTACTCCGACGATCCAGGAAACCGCGGACTCCTGCTCCAGCCCAAGGCGCGGCTGACTGAGCAGGTCACTCGGGCGATGGGCTGCGGGCTGCAGGTGAACACGCACGCCATCGGCGACCTGGGTAATCGGGTAGTGCTCGACGCGTACGAATCGGGCAGCACCCAGCATCCGACCAATCCGGGCCGCCATCGAATCGAACACGCACAGGTGATCTCACCCAGAGATTTTCCGCGCTTCGCTGAGCTCTCGCTGATCGCCTCCGTTCAGCCTACCCATGCGACCAGCGACATGTATTGGGCCCAGGATCGTGTTGGCCCCGTCAGAATCCGCGGTGCGTACGCCTGGCGTCGGATGCGCGAACTGTCGATACCGCTGGCGCTGGGGTCGGACTTTCCCGTAGAGAAGATCAATCCGATGTTGGGGCTGCATGCTGCCGTGACCCGCCAGGACGTTAAGGGCTGGCCCGCGGGCGGCTGGTATGCCGACCAGGTGCTCACGCGCGAGGAGGCCCTGCATGGTTTCACCCTGGGCGCCGCCTATGCGGCCTTCGCGGAGAACGAGGTTGGCTCGTTGGAGGTTGGCAAGTTCGCTGACTTGGTCATCCTCGATCGGAACATCATGACGATCCCCGCTGACGATATACCGTCGGTGAACGTGCTGGCGACAATTGTCGGTGGGCGTGCGGTGTACCTGAATCCCACCTGGTCTTCGCTCGATTCCGAAGCACTCCCTCAGCACTAAAACCAGGACACTAGAGCAATGTATCTAATCCGGCGCGATAGACTGGGCGCCTGGGACTTTCACTTGGAGAATGCCGTTGAAGCGCGTGGTATTTAATCAGAAGGGTGGCGTAGGGAAGTCCACCATCGTGTGCAATCTGGCGGCGATCAACGCCGACAGCGGTCGCTCCACCGTCGTTATCGATATGGATCCGCAGGGTAACTCGAGTCAGTACCTGCTTGGTCCGGACTGGGATCAGCGCGAGGCCAACGTTGCGCGGTACCTGGAGAGCACCCTGGGGCCTGGCCGGCGTAAGGTCGATCCCGCCGAGTTTTGTGTGGAGACCCCTTTTCCTGACCTCTGGGTGATGCCCGGCTCCCCCGATTTGGCTGAACTCCGCATTAAGCTGGAGCAGAAGCACAAGATCTTTAAGCTGCGCGACGCCCTGAACGCGCTCAGCGGAGAAGTGGACGATATCTACGTCGACACCCCGCCGGCCTACGACTTTTTCAGCCTGTCCGCGCTGATTGCCTGTGATCGCGTCTTGATTCCCTTCGACTGTGACGAGTTTTCCCGGAAGGCGCTGTATACGCTGATGGACAATGTTGATGAGGTCCAGGCAGATCACAATGAAGACCTCCGCCTGGAGGGGATTGTCGTGAACCAGTTTCAGGCGCAGTCCAACCTGCCGGCGCGAATCGTGGCGGAAATGAAAAAAGAAAAGCTGCCGATGTTAACCCCGATGATCAGCAGCTCGGTGGTGGTCAAAGAGTCGCACGAGGCGAACCAACCGCTGGTCTATTTCCGTCGCAGCCACAAGGTGACTCAGCAGTTCATCGAGCTCCATAAGAAGCTCCGCCGCCGCCGGGTCTGAGTCAGGAGGCTTCCTGCCTCGCCCGCCGGGCGGTATGAACCCGCTCGTGCTCCAAAAGCCACTGCTTGCGCCACAGCCCTCCGCCATAGCCGGTCAACGAACCGTCGGCACCGATAACCCGGTGGCAAGGCACCACAATCGACAGCGTATTGGCACCGTTGGCGCGAGCCACAGCTCGGCTTGAGCCGGGCCTGCCAAGCTGCCTCGCCAGCGCTCCATAGCTCCGGGTTTCACCGGCCGGAATCGCCTGCAGCGCATCCCACACCGAACGGGTAAAAGCGCTTGCCGGCGGGCTGCCGGATGTCCCGCAGGGCGTTTGGAAAAGAGTGATCTGGCCAGAAAAGTAGTCTTTGAGCTCAGCGCTGATCTGGTCGATCAGTGGGTTCGGAGCGATTCCGAGAGGCCCGCGATGAGCCTGCAGGCGTTTGAGCTCCCCGGGCAGGCCTTTTCGGTCGTGAAACTCCAGGAGGTGAAGGGCCTGCTCATCAGCAACCGCAATCATCGGACCCAGCGGCGTCTCGACCCAGCCACAGCAGAGTTTATGGGCCTTGCTCAAGCTCGATGGCGGCTGGCCGGTGAGCCGGGCGATGGCCTGGCGAAAGCCACTGGCGGAGTCGAACCCTGCCTGCTGCTGCGCATCGATGATCGCCGAACCCTGGGCGATCTGCTCCATGCCGCTGCGCAGGCGTCGCAGCCGGGCCATTTCGAGGAAAGTCATGCCGTAATGGCGTTTAAAGGTGCGTCGCACGGTGGAAGGATCCAGCCCAAGCTGCTGAATGTCCGCCTCTCGCCAGCGCCGAGTCGGGTCCTCTTCCAGTGCCGCAAGCAGGCGACTGACCAGCGGGTCCTCAGCTGAGATCGGGTGTAACGGTCGGCAGCGACGGCATGGCCGGAAGCCTGCGTCCAGACAGTCCGCGATGTTGTCGAAGAAACGGCAGTTCTCGGCCTTCGGCTTGCGGGCTGTGCAGCTCAGTCGACAAAAGATACCGGTACTGGTGACGCCAACCCAGGCGATGCCTTCGTAGCTGCGGTCTCGCTTCAGCAGCGCGTCGTAGAGGATCTGGTCATCGGGCAGTTGAAATAACATGCCATAGTAATAGCACGAAGCCCGTTTCCAGGTCGCCGGAGATCGGGCAGCGAATTGGGCTGCCCTGAGCTCGGTGGCCGGTGTCGCTAGAGGCTGGCGACCAGATTGTTAGACCGGTTGAGATCTCGCGCGAGCTGCCGTGCCAGCGGCGACAGATCCTGGCCCTGGTGTCCGAAGAGCGCCAGGGCGCCAGCACCGGTTGGCATCATCTGCACCGTGACCTGATCCATGGAAAAGTTGTGCTTTTCCTCCATGGGCTCTCCTGGCATCAGCATAACGGTCACCTTGTCGCCCGTATCGTCGGTCAGAACGAGGTGTAGTCCGCGCTTCTCGCCGATCACACACGGGCTCAAGTAGGTGACGTCCGCGATCGCTTCTTCCAGACTCACGCCCTGAGACGTAAAGCCCTGGGCAACCATCGGCGGTGGGAGCGGTCGGTCATTGGCGAACGCAGCGGGCTCGGGATGCTCCAGGTGCGCCACAAAAGCCTCGCGCGCGAAGGCATCCACCTGAGGTCCTCGGGGCAGGATGACCGAAGCGACGCCAACCAGCACAAGCACCGCGGCCGCCATCGCCAGCCACGTGGGCGGGCGATAGCTATGTGAGCTCTCCTCGTCCGTGAAGCAATGCGCAAGAATGGTCTCGACGGATGGGGACGGGACCGGAACTCGCAAGGCACTCTCAAGCTTGTCCTCGAATTCCTGCGCAGCGGCATGTGCGCTGGCGTTTTGGATGGAGCTTCGGCTCGCTTCCAGGAACTCCGGCTCACGGCTGCGTGGGTCGGCATTCAGGTAAATTTTGTACTGTTCGAAATCCATTTTCGCTGTTTACTACTTAGCCGCGCGCGTGCGCGGGCGATGGTTATAAGGTCAGACACCCATAAGACCCGGCATTGCCGGTTTTTCTTTCATGAATTTCTAACAATTTTTGCGGCGAGTCCCATAGCCAGGCGAAAAAGGTATCCGAGGCGGTGTCCGGTTGACGTGAACGACCTAAAGTATTTATCAATCAGCGTGTTAGACGGGGAGGTAGTTGCTTCGTTTGATTTCTGACAGAGCGATATTCGACGTGACCTCCTGAACCCCAGGCAGCTGCGACAGCTTTTCGAAGAAAAACCGCTCATAGGCTTCGATATCCTGCGCGACGATCCGCAGCAGAAAATCAACGTTTCCCATCAGCACGTAACACTCCTGGACCTCCGGGTAGCGCTGGACCGCTTCAGAAAATGCGGTGAGGTTCGCCCGACCTTGGGTGGTGAGTTTGACCTGCGCAAAAACCATCGCCCGGAACCCGGCTTTTCGCCGATCGAGGGCCACAAACTGGTTGGGTACCAGGCCCTCATCCCGGTAGCGCTGAATGCGCCGCCAGCAGGTCGCCTGGGAGGCCCCAATCTGCTCGCCGATGGCGCCCGCGGTGATGTCCGGCACGGTTTGTAGCAGGTGCAATATCTGGCGGTCTACGCGGTCTAGCTCCATAGCAAATAAATTATACATTGAACGGCGTAATGGCAAATAAAGCTTTCACAAATAGACGAATAAGCTGCTAATTAGATAAGAAAAACCGCAGAAACCGGCGTATCGTTTCATCATCTATTCATGCGGTTATGGCTTATGGACGTCAAACAGCTTGATTTCAGCAGCAACCCCGCCTTCGACCAACACGAAGGCGTGTATTTCGCTCATGATGCACGATCTGGCCTCGAGGCGATCATCGCGATCCACTCGACGAAACTCGGTCCAGCGGCCGGCGGCTGCCGACGCTGGTCGTATGCCGATCGCGAGTCAGCCGTGACTGACGCGCTGCGCCTTGCCCGGGGTATGTCCTTCAAAAACGCGATGGCCGGCCTACCATTTGGCGGCGGTAAGGCGGTGCTGCTGGCCGACCCGAATCGGGCGCCGACAAAGTCGGAGTTTGAAGCGTTTGGGCGGTTTGTTCATGCGCTCGCGGGGCGGTATGTCACCGCCGAAGATGTCGGCGTGAGTACGGACCACATGCGGGTCGTCCGCGAGCAGACCCCTTACGTCTCCGGTCTTCCCCAGCAAGGTGATGCGGCGGGGGGCGACCCTTCGCCCTGGACAGCCTTGGGCGTGTTCTTAAGCCTTCAGCGCGCGGTTGCTCCGCTGGATCTGGCGGACCTTACGGTGGCGGTCCAGGGTGTGGGGCACGTGGGCTATCACCTGTGCAGGCTGCTCCACCACGCCGGCGCCGCCCTGATCGTCGCCGATATTCAGCCGGCCGTTACGGCAAGGGTTGTTGAGGAGTTTGGCGCCAGGGTTGTATCGGTTGACCAGATACTCACCACTTCAGCGGACGTGCTGGCGCCCTGCGCGTTGGGTGGTGCCATCAACGAGCGTTCCATCCCTGAGCTCAACGCGCGGCTGATCGCCGGCGCCGCCAACAACCAGCTTGCTGAAGAAACGGACGCCACGCGCCTTCACGACCGAGGCATCTTGCTGCTGCCGGACTACGTTATCAACGCGGGCGGCATCATTGCCGTGGCTCGGGAGTACCTGGGCGGGTCGACGCAGGACGATCTCCAGCAAGAGGTCGGCCGGATTCCCGATCGGGTGGCGGCCCTGCTCAAGACGTCCAAGGCATTGAACCTGCCCCCCAGCGTGGTCGCTGACCGCACGGCTCAGCAGTTGATCGGTCGAAGCCCGATGTCAGTCAGTGCGGAGTCCTCAGTCGGCGGTCCAGCCACCGTCCACGACGATGCTGCTGCCGGTCATGAGGCCTGAGGCGTCGGAAGCCAGAAAGCGAACGGCCCCCATGAGGTCCTCGACCTGACCGATTCGTCCGAGCTTGATCTTCTGCATGACGCTCTCAAGAAACGCCTGGTCTGAAAAAAACGGCCGGGTCATGGGCGTTTCAATGAACGTCGGCGCGATGATATTGGAGCGGATTTTTGCCGCCGCCAGATCCAGAGAAAACGCCTTATTCATGCCTTCCAGCGCCCACTTGGAGGCGCAATAGAGGGATCGGTTGATGCCGCCCACATGCCCCATCTGTGAGCCCATGTGTATCAGGCTGCCGGCGACGCCCTCGGCAATCATTTGTCTGGCACACGCCTGGGCGACAAAAAAAGCGGCCTTGACGTTCAGCCCCATCACCGCGTCGAAGTCCGCCTCGGTGGCGTCGACCATCGGGCCCGGGCGATTGGTGCCGGCGTTGTTGACCAGCACGTGAAAAGCGGGCCTGCCGGCGAAGAACTCGGCCACCGCCGCCAGGTTGCTCACGTCCAGGGCATGAGCGTCAGCGCTCCCGCCTGCTTCACAAATCGCGTTGGCGGCCGCCTCGATCTCCTCGGCGGTCCGCGCCGCAAGCGTCACTTCGGCACCCGCTTCAGCGAGCGCCGCCGCGGCCGCCAGGCCGATGCCGCGGCCGGCGCCGGTGACTACCGCGCGCCGACCGGCTAGATCGAAGCTCGGGGTCTTCGGGAGGGTCTCAGCCATCCGCCCGCGTCAGCTCGGACGGTTCAGCCTGGCCGGCGTAGGGCACTTCGCGCTGGCCGAGCCGGCGGACGCGAATGTTGGCCTGCTCACCATGACCGGCAAATCCCTCTAGCGCGCAGAGGCGGCTGCAGTATTCGCCCACGAGGGTGGACGCCTCGTCGGTATTGACCCGCTGAAAGGTGCAGGTCTTGATGAACTTGCCTACCCAAAGGCCGCCGGTATAGCGCGCCGCCTTTTTGGTCGGCAGCGTGTGGTTGGTGCCGATTACCTTGTCGCCATAAGAGACGTTCGTGCGGTGACCCAGAAACAACGCGCCGTAGTTGGTCATGTTGTCGAGGAAGTAATCCGGGTCGCGGGTCATGACCTGGACGTGCTCCGAGGCTAGATCGTCGGCAATGCTGACCATTTCCTCGAGACTGTCGGCCACAATCACCTCACCGAACGTTGCCCAGGCCTTGCCGGCGTGGTCGGCGGTGGGAAGCACCTGCAGCAGCCGTTCGACCTCCTTCATGGTGTCCTCGGCCAGCTCGCGCGAATTGGTCAGCAGCACTGCCGGACTATCGGGGCCGTGCTCAGCCTGGCCGAGCAGGTCGGTGGCGCAAAGCTCGGCGTCCACACTGTCGTCCGCAATGACCAGGGTTTCGGTCGGTCCGGCAAACAGGTCGATCCCCACGCGACCATAAAGCTGTCGCTTGGCCTCCGCCACAAATGCGTTACCCGGCCCAACGAGAATATCCACGGGCTTGATGCTCTCGGTTCCGAGCGCCATGGCGCCGACCGCCTGAATGCCGCCGAGCGCATAGATTGCGTCGGCACCCGCCATGGCCTGGGCCGCCACAATGGCGGGAGCCGGCTTACCCTGAAACGGCGGTGCACAGGTCGCGACTCGCGGAACGCCGGCGACTTTGGCCGTGATGACCGACATGTGAGCGCTCGCCACCATGGGATATTTTCCGCCCGGGACGTAACAGCCGGCGCTGTTGAGCGGAATATTTTTGTGCCCTAGCACCACGCCGGGCATGGTTTCCACTTCGACGTCTTTCATGCTGTCGCGCTGAATCTGTGCGAAGTTCCGAATTTGCGCCTGAGCAAATTCGATGTCCTTGACTTCCTGTGCTGACAGGCTGTCGATGCACGCCTGGATTTCCGCGTCGGTGAGCTGATAGTCCTCGCGATCCCAGCCGTCGAATTTGTTGGACAGTTCGCGAACCGCCTCATCGCCTCGCTTTTCAATGTCAGCGAGCGTCGCTTCGACGATGTCCCGAACCTGCCGGTCGGCGTCTGCTTTCACCTCGGCGCTCGCGCCGCGCTTGAGCCAGGTGGCCATGCTTGTTACTCCTGCGGTCGTTGGGTTAGAAATCGCCACGCCGGCATCTGATTGTCCGTAAGGGCGTGGCTGCAGCCGATTGCCTCTCGGATGCGTAGACTTGTCATCGCAACAGTATGCCACCGCCCCTCGTGTTTAGATTTACAAAATCGTCATAGCTGAATGCTAATTTTTGATGTAGCCACGCTCAGAGCTTGCCGTTGTTGTTTTTCCACTCGCTGCGTGACGCAACCATTTCGGCGGCGTACGGACGCTCGTGGATCGAAACGTTGATCATCCAAGGATTCTTGGTGTCGGTAACGTACCCCGGGCCGAGCCGCAGTCTAATCAGCCAATCTTTTGGCTCTAGGAGGCCCTTGCTGAGCATAGTAGCTTGAGCTGCTTCAGCTACCGCGCGCCATAAGACACCCACCGTTGAAGCATCATTCACCCCGCCGTTATGGGTTCCTCCCATGATCATGCTGACGTATGTCGCGGACGTTCGACAACAACGCCAACGACAGGTGAGGCTTGTGGGGACGAGGCGTTGGTGCCAGCCGTTCGCGCGCGTTTCTGGCACTTGCCTTCTGGCGCTCGCAGCATTGGTCGCTCCTCACCTCCAGGTCTCGCACGCCGCTGCCCCGGAGCTTCAGCAGCGCGTCGAGCGGGTCCTGGCGGATGAAGGGCTCACGGGTATCGCCTGGGCGATGGTCGACGAGGCCGGGTCAATCAGCGTTGGAAGCGCAGGCCTTAAAGATTTAGCAAGCGGCACACCATTTAGTGCAGAAACGCGGTTTCACGTCGGGTCCCTGACCAAAGCGGTGCTGGCAACGGGCGTGCTCAGCATGGCTAAGCAGGGGCTGCTCGATCTCGATGCGCCGGTGCAGCGGTATCTTCCGGAACTACCCATGGACAATCCTTGGGCGTCGGGTAGGCCGGTGACTGTCAGGCATCTGCTCGACCACACGGCAGGCATCAACGATGCCTATCTGTGGCAAATGTTCAGCGAGCGCGCTGCCCCGGATCTTCCGCTGGCTGCCGCCTTCCCAAAGCCGGTCGAGCAGCTCCGAATCCGTTCGCGTCCCGGGTCGCGCTTCTCTTACTCCAACATGGGCTACACGGTGCTTGGCATGATCGTCGAGTCGGTCAGCGGAGCTCGCTACGAGCGCCATCTCGACGACGGTGCCCTTATTCGGCTGGGGATGTCAGAGAGCACCTTTGCCTACACGACCCAGGAGGGCGGACAGGCCGATCCCTCGCTTGCGTGGGGGCATGTCGACGGAGGCGTGCGTTACGCAGCAAGCCCGATGTTTCTGCGCCCGGCGGGTCAGCTGACGACCACCGCCGGCGACCTGGCACGCTTCGCTCAGTTCCTGCTCAGCGATGGCGCCGTCGCGGGCGAGGCATTGATCGAAACTGAGATGATGCGTGCGCGCGGCAGGCCTGTGGGAACCGAAGCTGCGAACGCGGACCTGATTGCGGGCTATGCGCTCGGCCTGGGGCGGCGCGATCGTCATGGTGTGATCGGTTACTGCCACGGCGGCAATATCGTGGGCTTCACGGCGATGCTGTGCATCTATCCGGAACAGAACAAGGCGTTTGCCTACAGCGTCAACACCGACAGCGAAACGGCCGACTATGGCCGCCTGGACAGCCTTTTCATCGAGACGATCGGCGTTGCTCCGGCGGTGGAGCCCCCGTCGACGGAGCCAGCGCCCGACATGGTGGACTGGGCGGGCTGGTACACGTTCGCCCCAAACCGTTTCCAGACGTTTGCCTATCTCGACACGGTCTTTGGGGCCAGCCGAATTTCGTTTGCTGGAGAGAGTATTCGCCTGACGACGCTGCAGCGCCCGGAACGTAGGCTCAGGCCCGTAGGTGACCGCCTTTACTCAGCGCATGACCGAGCCACAACCTCGCACGTTTTTTATCGCGGTGACGACGGCGCTTATCGGTTCAGCGATGGTTTTCAGACCTACCAAAAGACCTCACCGATCTATCTCTATGCTCACTGGGTCAGCCTGACGGTGGGTCTGCTCGGTGTTCTTTGGGTGCTGATCGCCGGCTGCGTGGTGATGGTTCGCCAGCGTCTTCGGCTGCTCAAAGATCCGCTCGCGCCCGCGTTCCTGGCGGCAACAGCTCTGGTTCTGCCTGCCCCGCTATTTGCCACCCAGTCGTTCATGGCCCTCGGAGACGTCACGCCCGCGAGCATCATGCTGGCGACCGTCACGCTGCTGCTACCGGTGGGTATGGCGATGACGGCGGTGCGGTCCATCCGTCGCTGGTGGTCATCGCGAATCCAGTGGGTCAACGCGGTGGCGGCTTTGTCGGTGCTCCAGTGGTGTGCGGTGCTCGCAGTTTCCGGTCTCCTGCCGCTGCGCCTGTGGGCGTGAGGTCCGGCCCGCTAAGCTTCCGGCGGTAAGTAATGAAAGTCGATCAGAAATACCTGATCGCCGGTGCCGTGCCTGGCGGTTTTCAGCAGATCGACCACACCCTTGAACCCGGTTTCGCGGGCGATCTCTGGCGTGATGTCGCTTAGCTCAATCGGGTGAACCGCATCCACCACAATATGGCCCGGTTCCAGCAGGTAGCGGTTTCCGACCTTGACGCGCAGCGACTTCCAGATGCGGACGGTTCGGGTGACTTCTCCATTTCTGACGGGATCGCGGAGTCTTTTCATAAACTGCATAGTGTTCACCACGTTACAACAAAGCGTCTCAGGCACCAGTCGGGGGGGCTGGGCCACGGTTGTCGAGATGACGCGCAGGGGGCACTGGAACCCGATCACCGAAGGCTCTCGTCTGAGGAAGATTGGAGCGGTGCGTGTCCCGCCCCTTTACTCCGACCCCAAGAATCCCGTTTACTCTGCCCCTCGATACCCACGCGAGCACATTCGGGGCACCTATGCGACGGCAGGAAAAAGCAGCAAAGATCATCGATATCTTAGAGGAGCTCTATCCTGAGACGCCCATCCCGCTGGACCATAGCGATTCGTTTACCCTGCTGATTGCCGTACTGCTGTCAGCCCAGACGACCGACAAAAAGGTCAACGAAGTCACGCCGGCGCTGTTTGAGCGCGGCCCCGATCCCTTTGCGATGGCCAGGCTCCCGGTGGAGGAGATTCTCGGGCTGATCCGGCAGCTGGGGCTGGCTCCGCAGAAGGCGAAAAACATCAAGCGATTGTCCGAGATGCTGGTCGCTGACGGGGGCGCGGTGCCGGAGACCTTCGAAGGACTCGAGGTGCTGCCGGGCGTCGGGCACAAAACCGCATCGGTGGTGATGTCACAGGCATTTGGCGTTCCGGCGTTTCCTGTGGACACTCACATCCACCGGCTAGCGGCCCGCTGGGGGCTGTCGGATGGGTCAAGCGTCGACAAGACGGAGCGCGATCTGAAACGCGTTTTTCCGCGGGAGCTGTGGAACAAGCTCCATCTGCAGATCATTTTCTTTGGTCGCGAGCACTGCCCAGCCCGCTTTCACGTGCTCGAGCACTGTCCGATCTGCTCCTTCTGCGCCACCAAGAAGCGGATGCGGGACGAGACTCGGGAAAACAATCGGCTCCGGCAGCGGCGGTCGCGATAGCGCGCTTTGCACCTGTACTGATGCTCACAACGCCTCGCTCTCGCTGAGTGCCTCCTTCACAAACTGCACGAGTGCCCGCTGTCGCGCTGACGCAAGCCGCCCGCCCGCGTAGACCAGGCTCACCGGCAGCGGGGCGACTTCGAACGCTTCAAGGACCGGCTGCAGCTCTCCAACGGCGATCAGGTCCCTGACCTGATAAGACAGAAACTGTCCAAACCCCACGCCGGCCAAGCAGGCTGCCAGGCCAGCACCGACCTGGTTGCATTGAAAGCGGCCCTGGACCTGAACGGTGCGGTCGCGATTTTTGTCGCGGTAAGGCCAGGTTCCCGGCCGGGTCAGATTGGTGATTCGAATACACGGCAAACCGGCGAGTTCAGCCGGCGAACTCGGCTCAGCAACGCGGCTCAGCAGGGCGGGCGCGGCACAAATAATCCTGCGAACGGTTCCGACCGGCACCGCCACCAGGTTGGAGTCCGGCAGGGGGCCGATGCGCAGCGCCAGGTCGATCCCTTCTTCCACCAGATCAATGTTTCGGTCTAGCAGCAGCAGATCAACTTCCAGCTCCGGGTAGGTCGCAAGGAACCGGCTCACGATCGGAGCGACATGCCGCTGGCCAAACTGAACCGGCGCGGTGAGCCGAAGGACACCACGCAGCTCTGCGTCTTGCTGGCTGACGGCGCCTTCGGCTTCCGCCACGTCCGCGAGGATCTGGCGACAGCGTGCCAGGAAATCGCGCCCCTCGGGAGTCAGCGACATCCGGCGGGTGGTTCGCGCAAGAAGCCGGGTTCCCAGGTGTTTTTCCAGGCTTGCCAGCGATCGCACCACCGAAGGCTGGGAGCGGTCCAGCGAATCTGCGGCTCCGGTCAGGCTGCCGGCGTCGACGATGGTCACAAACACCCGCATCGCGTTGAGAACGTCCATTCGATATATCAGTAAATGTAATTAATAAAATAAATTCTAGTCTATTTATTCATCTACTGCCCCATCGCAAACTGACCAGCAGCAACGGCGGAATTCGCCTCGAACCGATTTCTGCCTGAGGAAAGGAGAAAGCCCATGTCGATCAGCAGTGACGCCAGCACACCGTTTCACCGTGGCGAGGAGGAAGTACAGCGCCGCCAGGGGGTTTATGAATCGGTGAAAACCTGGGGCAGCAAGGTGGTCCGCGACTACCTGCCTGAACAGCATCGAGAGTTTTATGCTCAGCAGCCGTTTGTGATTGCCGCGGCGCGTGATGGCCAGGCCCGCCCCTGGGTGACGGTACTCACCGGAAAGCCCGGCTTTCTCACCTCGCCGACCGTCACCACCATGGACTTTGCCGCGACACTCCCGGCGGGGGACGCGCTGGGAGGAGCGCTCACCGAAGGTGCCCAGCTCGGACTGCTGGGTATCGAGCTGGCCACCCGGCGACGCAATCGGGTCAACGGTACGATCACGGCCACGCGCGGTGATGGGTTTAGCTTCGACGTCGGCCAAACCTTCGGCAACTGTCCGCAATACATCTCAGAACGTCACTGGAAACCTGCGACCGCCCCCGTGGCTGAGACTTCGGTGCGTGGTCAGACGCTCACCACGGACCAAAAGGCGCTGATCGCAAACGCTGATACCTTCTTCATCGGCAGCGGCATCATTGATGACGAGAACCGTCAGGCCAACGGTCTGGACGCATCCCACCGCGGTGGTCCAAGCGGTTTTGTCGAAGTGCAGAGCCAGAGCCGAATCGTGTTTCCCGACTACGCTGGCAACAACCATTTCAATACCATCGGGAACCTGCTGGTGGATCCGCGAGTGGGCCTGCTGTTTGTGGACTTCGAAAAGGGGAGCCTGCTCCAGATCACCGGTCGGGCGACAATCGACTGGGATTCCGAAGCGGTAGGCGAGCATGCCGGAGCCCAACGTCTGGTCATTATCGACATCGAAGAGACGGTCCAGCAGGACGCCGTACTCCCCATGCGCTTTACTCCGCCGGAATCCATGGTCCGCGACCTGCGCCTCGTGGATCGTCGCCAGGAGTCGGATGACGTGGTGTCGTTTTACTTCGCGTCGCGAGATGACGGTGATCTGCCCGACTTCAAAGCGGGCCAGCACCTCCCGCTGGAGCTCCATATCGAAGGCTTCTCGGCGCCCGTAGCCAGGACATACTCGTTGTCGAACGGTCCAGGACAGGGCGTGTACCGGATCAGCGTGAAGCGGGAGCCTCGCGGGCTGGTGTCGCGCGCACTCCAAGACACGCTTCAGGTTGGCAACATCATTCACGGCCGGGATCCGGCGGGTGACTTCACCCTGCCAGAGGGATCGAGGCCGGTGGTGCTCATCAGTGCCGGCATTGGGGTCACGCCGATGCTGAGCATGCTGCACGAGCTGGCTGCCCGAGACCCGGAGCGGCCGGTGGTTTTTATTCACGGAGCGCGCAACGGACGCCTCCACGCTATGCGAGAGGAGGTCAATAGGATCAGCCAAAACCACAAGAACTTAGAAACTCTGGTCGCTTACAGCCAGCCACTGCCCGAGGATCGAATTGGCGAGCATTACGACCTTGAAGGCCGCATCGACAGCAACGCGATTCGCCATGCCGTCGGCGACCTGCAGGCCGACTACTTCCTTTGCGGACCTGCGTCTTTTCTGGGTGCCATGAGCGACATGCTGTCTGGTCTTGGGATTGAGGAGGCCCATGTCCACGTTGAGCAGTTTTAGAGGCCTTTCGGCGTTCCGGGCGCCATCGGAATCTGAGGGGAACAGGTCCTAGATGACCGTTGGAAAAGGCTTCGAACAATAGCCTCGGTTATTGGCCGCCTCGTGCCGCGGTGCCACAATGGCGTTCAGGCAGTGAACGGTATGGGCCCGTGAAGCCCTCAACACAGCAAAAGCGAGATTTGCTTCGGCGGTCGTTAGTACGGCCTTACCGAGTCACCGTCTCGATGGTGATTCTGGTTATGTTGGTCCCCGGTTATCTGCTGATCGCGTCGTTCACGGATGCCCAAACGGCTCATTCCCCGAAGTTGGCCGTGGATGCCTGGATACCGCTGGTCCCCGCCTGGGTTCTGGTCTATGGGACGGTTTATTTTTATTTGATCCTGGTGCCCTTGCTGGTGATTCAGCAGGCCGACTTGGTCGAGCGAACGGTGCGGGCCTATCTGACGGTTTGGTTGCTATCCTTTACGGGGTTTTTGCTATTCCCGACCATCGCACCCCGGCCCGAAGACTTTGAGGGAACGGGTTTTGCAGCGTGGGGTCTCGAATTTCTCTACCAGGCAGACCCGCCTCATAACTGCTTTCCTTCCCTTCATGTTGCGCACTCTTTTGTATCCGCGTTGGCGGTGTCTAGAGTCAGACAGGATTTGGGGTGGATCGCGATCATTTGTGCGGCCTTGGTGGCCGTATCAACGCTGTTCACGAAACAGCATTTTTTCGTCGATCTTGTCGCCGGCGTCCTCCTTGCCCTTTTTGCCTACGCTGTCTTCTTACGGTCTTACCCCCTTAGCGCCGTCACCGAACTGGAGCACCATGCAGCGCCGGTCCTTTCCGGCCTGGCGGGTGCGATTGCTGGCGTGAGTCTATTGGCCTTCTGGCTCGCATTTCAGCTGGCGAAGTCTGCGCCATAGCGACCCAAGGCCGCATCGGTGCGCGCCGACCAACCCGGTGGATGCACCGATACCTCGGCCCGAGCTGCGTGCGTTGAGCGACCCTTAGCCTATCGGTTCGAACGCTTCCAGAGCCCAGTTGGTTCTGGAAGCTTTAGTCCGTACGGCGATCGACAAAGCCTCGGTATAGCGAGCTAAGGCTCTCCAGAGCCCCTGATCATTGGATCTCCTGCACCTGCATCACGAGATCGTTCCACTTCCGCTGGTTTTCCATGTCGTGCTCCAGGCCCTGCTCATCGGCGATGCGGAACCGCTTAAGGGCGGGGGTCTTGCTGGTAGCCTGGTAGAGCCAATACGCCTCGGCCTTCAGCGCGTCGTCGATGGGGCGGTCGATCGACTCGTACACCATCTGCTTACAGGCGTTGATCGATTCGGCGGGAAACTTCGCGATGCGCTGGGCCAGCTGCGAGACATAGGGACCAATTTCATCGGGCTCTAGCGCCTTGTTAATAGTGCCCATCGCTTCAGCTTCGTCAGCGTCGAAGTCGCGCGCGCTCAGGATGATCTCCAGTGCCCGGCCCAGTCCGGTCTGGCGGGCCATCCGCGATGCGCCGCCGCCGCACGGGAGAATGCCCATGCCCACTTCCATCTGCATGAACTTATACTTCCCGCGGGCCGCAAAGCGCATATCGAGCGCCAGCGCCAGCTCATGGCCACCGCCGCGAGCAAAGCCCTCCAGCTTGGCGATGGTTGCCTGCGGTGCCTTGCTGATTCTTTCGCACACCGCCTGAAGGTCGAGGAGCTGAGCCTCCTCGCGCGAAACCGCCTCATCAGACATGTCCTTGAGCAGTTCGGTGTCGTAGTGACAAACCCACACCTCCGGGTTCGCTGACTGAAACACAACAACCTTGGTCTCGCGATCGCGTTCCAGCCGCATGGCTAGACTATTCAGATCCGCGAGCATCTCCTGCCCTTGGACGTTGACCGACCCGAAGTTGAACGTGACGGTCAGGATGCCGTCCTGCTGTTCGGTCGAAAATGTCGTAAAGCCTTCATATTTCATGATGTTGTCCTTTGCGTCGGGGTTAAGTCGGATCGATCAACGGCTTAGCCGGCCGATCGCCGCTTCGATGGCTGCAACCACGGCAGCGTTCTTGTTGGGATCCAGGGCGTCGGGGTGCGGTTGGGAGAACTGCTGGCGGTCGTTGTCGAAGTAACGACCCGTAATGCCCTCAAATTCATCGCTCAAAGCCGCGCGGCAGAGGATGTCCGCGCCGATACTCAGATCTTTGCCGGCCATACCGTAGGCTTCTTTGACCATCTTGCTCCCGAGCAGCGACGCGGGGTTCACCGCAATAATCGAGGGTGCGGTGGTGGGCCAGTGCTGGGCCAGATGGAAGGTCCACATGGTGCAGGCGAGTTTGCTTTGCGCGTAGGCGTCGCTGGCGCCTAGGCGTCTTTGGCCGTCCAGCGCAGCGAGATCGACGGGCGCCTGGGCGGCTGACGACAGGTTGATGACCCTTCCCGTCGTGGGCATGAGCGGCAGCAGCTCCTGCGTAAGCAGGTAGGGGGCAATCGTGTTGACCACAAACCGGACGTCGTCACCTTCGGGCGTGAGCGGATTTGCCACCTCGTAGACGCCTGCGTTGTTGATCAGGACGTCGAGCGTCTCGTAGTCGCGCCGCAGGGCCGCTGCGAGCTGCTTGACCTCCTCGAGTCGAGACAGATCGGCCTGCTGCGTCACGATCGCTGAGGCCCCCGGTATCTGAGAAAGGAGCTCGGCGGTGGCGCGGAGTTTGGCGTCGCTGCGTCCATGAATCAGCAGCGTATGGCCATCAGCGGCCAGCCGTTTGGCGGTCTCAAGACCAATGCCATCGGTGGCGCCGGTGAGCAAAATGGTTTTGTTCATCATGAGTTCCTGGTTTTGAAGTAAGGCAAAATCTCGACCGACAGCTTTTCGAGCGTGCGTTCAATGTTGCCCCGGCAAAAGCGCAGATTAAGCGCAATGTGATTGACGCCAATGTCCCTTCGGCTTTCCAGATAGGTTCGAAGTGCGTCAGTGCCGAGCCGAAGGCCAAGGTGAATCGGTTGAGGCGCTGCCGTCGGATCGTCAACCAGGTCGATGTAAAGCGGTTCCATGACCGGTTTGTCGAATTCGCTCACGGCCAAGACACCATCCCGATACGCCTGGATCAGGTTCGACTGAGCTGCGGCAGGCCGGGGATAGGTCATCCAGCCGTCTCCGTTTGCCGCCACCCACTCGGGTGACTGACGGCTCGATCCGGTGATCAGCAGCGGGAGCTTTCCGCCGACGGGTTTCGGCAGGCTGTCGATGCCGCCGCTGACCCGACCATACCCACTGTCCAGCGAGGGCTGACGCTCGGCCACGCCGCGGATGTATTCATAGGCTTCCCGGAATCGCACGTCTCGATCGGCAAACGGGATACCGAGGGCCGGGTATTCTTCCGGCCGGTCGCCGGAGGCGATGCCCAGAATCAGGCGTCCGCCCGACAGCACGTCAGCGGTGGCTGCCGCCTTAGCAACATGAGCCGGGTGCCTCAGGGGCAGCACGATGCTGGCAGCACCCAGAGCAATCGACTGAGTCTGCATGGCGAGCGCGCCTAGATAGACAAACGGATCGAAGGTCTGCCCCGCATCACCGAAAGCCGGCACGTTGAAAGGCACATCGCGCAGCCACACCGCCGAGAAACCTAAGGTCTCGGCCAGCTGCACGCGTTTGACGTGGTCGGTCATCGTGGGGACCGGGCCGTTTGGATACGACTCGATCGGTACCACCAGCCCCAGCGACAGCTCGCCCGGTGAAAACACGGAAGCGTAGCCAAGGTTGATCTGCGCAAAGCGCTGGCCGAGATCCAGTTTTTGGGCAAACGTCATCGTCAGTTATCCGAAGCGGACAAGCGTCCGGCTCTCAATACTTTTTCTGAGTGTGGGCGTCGTTTTAGGCTCGATCATGTCGAGCGCGCTGTGCCCGAGGAAGGGGCGCCCACGGTTGTCATAGATGTTGAAGATCACCACCTCGTCCGGCCGCATCCGGGATAGGTAGAACCAGCTGTGTGACGCGTTAGCCGCAACGCCTAAAATCTGGCCGACGCGGTCGGGATAAATGAGATCGATCGTCATCCAGTCGTCAGGCTCAATCGATTCCGGGCGAATAAATCCTAACGGCGAGGAGTCGATCGGTCGCTCGATGGGCCGCCAGACGTTGATGAAGGCGTAGTGCCCGGCCTCATAGTCTCTTGCGGCTTCGCTACCCACCAAATCGATCACGCGCTGCCTGGCGCCGGCGGTGCTGTAGTCGTTGTGTACGTTTCGCGCAGGCTTGCGCGGAGCGCCGGGGTCATCGACACGAACGGTGTGATCGAAGACGATGACCTCGCGAGCGTTGATTCGGCCTCGCAGGAGTTTGGTCAGCTCCAAATCGTAGGCAGCCTCCCAGTCACGGGAGTTGTCGAAACGACTCTCGGCACTGGGAAACTGCTCGAAGGTGATACCGTCGGCGGCAAAATCTACCGTGCGTTTGCCGTCCCGCAGGTCGTCAACTTCAACTCTCGTCGGGACTAGCTCCGGCGACTCGAGATTGCCAATGACGCCACCCACGTCGAAGCGAAACGCCTGCCGCGCCTCACTTCTCACGTGATAGTTCACCAAAGCCGATGTGCTCATTGCTAAATCCTTCTGCCGCTTGTTGGGCGCCTAGGGCGCCTTCCGCATCTAGAGCACAAAGGATATTTTTATCGCAAATCGAAATAAACTACGTAAAGGAAGTTTGAGTTTTTAGAAAAACAATCAAATCCCGCGGTTCGGACGAATCGTTTCGGGCGACGGTTAGGGTCCAAGGACGGAATGGCTGCCGGGGAATTGTTCAAGCAACTGGCGCCAGTTTCCAACGGCTGTTGCCCAAGCTGGGATTTCTGTGCCTTTTCGCTGCTCACCGAAGAGATACCGGTTCGACACGATGCCATCCATTGGGATCAACACGTCCAGTCTGTCATCCACAAAATGAGTGATTCCCAGTTGTCTGCATATGCCGGCCTTGTGGTGACGCTTTCGGCAAAAGCGCACCTTGGCGCGGCTCAATCCCGTTTTTTCGTAGAAATTCCAGTGTTTGAGCCAGCCCTTGGTCTTGTTCTCAACCGATGGCCCACATTTCGAGATAATCCAAACATCCCCGGAAAAGAGCTCTACAAGCTGTCGTGTTGACTCGATTGCTCCCTCTTCCGGAAGTGATTTCATCGCCTCAGCGAAGGTTGTTCCCAGAAATGACGTGTCGGCACGGCCGTTTTTGGTCGCGCCCATAATCACCTTTCCAAAGTCCAATCCGAGTTTTTGTCCGTTCATCTTCTTTTCTACATGCTTAAACCTGGGCAGCAACTTTACGGACCTGAAGTGATAATCAGAATTTGTAATTTTCTATGGGCTATCAATTGTGGTTATAGTTAAAGGATGAATTTCGATGCCCTTGAGTCCTTCAGAATTTTCGCGGAAACGCTTAATTTCACCCGTGCGGCCGAACAGAGACATCTCACTCAACCCGCTCTGCACAAGCAGGTTCAAAATCTCACACAAGACTTTGGCGTTGATCTTTATGGTAAGAAGGGTCGATCGCTCTTCCTGACACCTGCTGGCCATGAGGTCGCCAGGTTCGCCAGGCAGACCCGCGAGCGGCTGATCGATTTACAGGGAACGGTCGAAGGAAAGGATAGTCACCTACCCATAACGCTCGCTGCGGGTCGCGGTAGCTACCTGTATCTATTGGGACAGGGCATTCGAGCCTTCCAGAACCGAAACCCAGGAGCCCTCCGGATTCAGGTCAACGATAGCTCCGGAACAGTCGAGGCTGTTACAAGAGGCGTTGCCCACATGGGTGTAACCGTATTGCTGGAGGAGCCGAAAGGTCTAGATGTAACGCCATTGCTGGATGTTGCGCCGCACCTGGTAGTGGCGAAGCATCATCCGCTTTCCAGTCGAAAATCGGTTGTTGTAGCAGATCTTGATGATCTGCCCATGATCCTGCCTCCTCAACCCAGTCCGCTGCGAGATATGGTTAGGAATTCCATCAAAGAACAGAACCTGCGTTTTAATCCTGTGATGGAGGCACCAGGCTGGGAGCTTGCTATGCACTTCGCATCGCTTGGTCTAGGCGCCACGATCGTCAACGGCTGCTGTATCCCGCCCCGTCAAACGAAGGCAATTCCGCTCAGAGGTTTCCCAAGCACAACCTACTACCTCATTGAACGACCGTCGGGCCAGTTCCTAAAAGCAGCGAAGGAACTGCGATCCTGCATTCTCAAACACGCTGGTTCCGTCACATTGTTTCGTACCTAGATGGACATTCACCGGAAGACTGAGATCAGCAAATTCTTGAGCTACGTTTTGCGGCACAACCCTGGTGAAGTAGGAATTTCTCTAAGCGCGGACGGCTGGGCAAGCATTGATGAGCTGATAGTGCGCCTACAACACCGCTACCCGGAGTTTGATGAACAGGTTCTTTGCGAAATTGTTCAGCAGGATGCGAAACAACGGTATCGAATTTCAGGTCGCCTCATCAGGGCGCAGCAAGGTCACAGCATAGCGGTCCGCGTTGGCTCGTTGTCCCAGCCTCCCAAGGTTTTGTTCCACGGAACTACGCTGGAGCGCTGGAACGCAATTCAGGAAGACGGTGCCGTCATGCCAATGAGTCGCCAGCACGTGCATCTATCTGCTTCGATACATACAGCGATCCAGGTGGCCGGAAGAAGGCGCGGCGAAACACATGTTGTCTTAGCGATACGAGCCGCCGAAATGTATGAGAGTGGTCATGAGTTTCTTCTTTCCGGTAACGGCGTTTGGTTAACTGGTCCGATACCGACCGGCTTTATCGATGTTGACTTAACTACCATCGATTCATCTAAAGTGCCTGCAAAATAAGGACAATTGCTGACTGGCCCTTAGAGTTTAGTGATCTCTCGTTCAAGCAAATCTGACGCAGATGCCAGCCTTGTCGACAGCGTATCCGCTCGACTCACTTCCTGAACAACGGCATAAGAAAGCAGACGCAGATAGCGATCTCCGTCGCGGAAATCGGTCTGTAGCGTCGCAAGAGACAGGTTTGCTCGATCAATTTCAGAGCGTTCGATCAGCTCATAAACGCTCGCGATCTCCAGCGCCGTGGTGGGTTCAAGACGCGCCAGCAGGTTTGATGATACCGCTAACTGAAAAGCGGTGCTCGCGAGAGCGATGGGACGGGTTCCCTCCCAGCCATCAGGCAACGAGAATTCGCCATCTTCGCGAAAAACACGCACACGATCAGCCAGCGGTTCGACCATCTCTCGATGGTATTCAATTTCTTCTGCGATTTTGCTTCTGTTAGAAGCGAGTTCGGTGCTCACCAAAAGCAAAAGCGCTTCTGCGCGTTCGGTCTTTTGACGCTCGTCGAGCCAGTCCTCGAGACCGAGCGCAACCAATGCGCCGATTAGAATAAGAGCAAGCTCAGCAAGCGGTATTCTTCGGGTACCGGCCTTTTGAAAATGGGTTACATCACCTGATTCATGTGCTGCTTGATAACTCAACGTAAAACCCCGAACGATTTCTGACGCAAACGCCGAGCATTTTACCTGGAGAAATCAGTATTTCGTTTGCACTTTCTGCAAAGCCCGCTTGAAACGGGTGCAGCTATCGCTGTCTGGCAATGATACTGCTGCCTGCGCAGCGGCTGCCGCGCCAATGGCATCGCTCTCGCCTCGCTGTCAGTACGGCCGCTTGAGCAGGTTCCTATGACTCGTCTTGGATAAGCCCACTGGCGCAAATGTGGTGCCACGCCGCTTCGCTGATTTTAGCCCTGCGCGATAGAGCGTAGGTGCTGGCGCAGGACGCGATCAATGTGAACTGGGCGGCCGCTAAAAGTCTGCGGTCAAAGTAACGCCAACCACTCGGGAGTCGCCTGCGGTGTTGGAATCATCCAGTCGCCTTCGTGTCAGGTATTGGCGATCAAACAGGTTCCTTGCATACAGGTGTGCAGACCAGTGTTTCATGCGGTAACCAATGCGGGCATTGACGATGAAGAACGAGTCGGAGATCTGAGCCGGATCGTTGAAGATGCTCAGGAAAGACTGGTCGGTAAAGCCGCCATCAATATCGAGATCAAATCGGTTGGTGAAGCGGTGGGCCACACCCACCGAGCCCGTCCACCGCGGGGCTTGCGCGAACTCGTTTCCTCGAAGGTTTTCCGGTTCGCCCGTGAGCTGATTGGCCGCGATAAAGTCCGATAGTTCGGTGACCGCGTACGCAGCCGTAAGGTAGAACTCTGTATTGGCGGTCGGGGCGTAGGTCGTCTCGAGCTCAACGCCATAAAGCTTCGAGCTGCCCGCGTTATCCGTCAGCTGATCCAGGAAAGTCCCGGAGGGCCCGGGCACAACAACCTGCTGATCTTCCCAGTCGGTATAGTAGACATTCGCGTTGGCAGTCAGCGCGCGGTCGAGAAACTGGGAACGCAGGGCAAACTCGTAGGTTGTGGTGAACTCCGGGTCGAATTCATTGAGCCCCCCGGTGAGCAGGGTTTCCGCGCCGCCCGCTCGGTAGCCGCGCTGAACGGTGAAGCTGCCGCTCAAGTCTTCGTGCCAGCGGTACAGAATGCCCACCTTTGGCAAAAACGCATCGTAGTCAGCCTCCAGCAGCTCAGCCGGTAACGGCGGCAGCTCGAACAGCGGCGGGTCCAGGGTCAGCGTGCCATCGAGCAGGCTCTCCTGTTCCTCTCGGTCGAAACGGGCGCCGACCGTGAGCATCCAGCGGTCGTTGAGGTCGATCTCGGCCTCGCCGAAGACTGCGAGGTTGGTGATCTCCGAGTCCTCAGTGCTGTTGGAGGTGACCGTCACGCCAGGCGGGACCGGCAGAAAAACAAAGCCCGGAAAACTGGCGCCAAAAAGCTCATCATTCGTTCGCTTCGAGTAGAAAACGCCGACGTTGGCCCGAACGCGCTCCCCACCGTAGCTGGCGCCGGCCTCAAAGGAGGTGGTGTCCGCGACAAAGCTCAAACCGCCGGTCAGCGGGAGCGGGTCGACGGGCGCCGGCGAGATGAGCTGAAAGAAGTCGTTTTCGACGTAGGCTGCCTCCAGGTCGATATTCCAGCGGTCATTGACTTCATACCTAGCGCGCAGTGAGTACTGCTCATTTTCACCCTGGCCCTCCAGGGTGCCCGTGGACGCAATTCTTTCCTGTGGAAAGGGTGCTTCGTCCACCCGGAATCCGGGAAAGCTGTTATCTGCGCGGACGTAGGCGGCAATAATATCGAGCTGGTCGGTGGGTTGGACCCGAAACTTCAGGCGATAGGTGTCGAGCGACCGATCGCCCTGCTCCTCGCCGGTAAACGCGTTGCGGATGTCGCCCTCCGTTTCATAACTCTCTACGCTGAGCCGGATCGCCGCCCGCTCCCCGAGCGGGACGTTGACGGCCGCCGCGTAACGCCGCTCGTCCAGCGTTCCCTGGTCTACCCGCAGCTTGAATTCCTGACCAAAAATTGGGTCAGCGGACCGGATATGAATGGCGCCGGCCAGCGCGTTTTGGCCGGTTTGTGTGGACTGGGCGCCTCGGAACACTTCGACCTGCGCCAGATCCCAGGTGCTGATTGGACCGCTCAGCAGCGATCGTTCCGGAGGCAGACTTGCGCCGTCCACCATGATGTTGATTGTCGAGCCGGATCCGGCGCCACCGATTCCACGGCCAGAGACGCCCCTGATTGTGAATCCCAGCCGAGTTCCGGTCACGGTAACGCCCGGCGTTCGGTCGATAAGGTCGAAGAGATCGCGGCCCACGTCCCGATCTAGCTCCTCACCGGTGTATAGGGAAATACTGGACTGTGTGTCCTGCAGCGAACGGTTGATCCGCTCGCCGTACACCGTCAACTCAGCCAGCTTGTATCGTTCGGGCACGGTGTCAGGTTTTGACACGCCGGCGCCCGGGCTGACGGAAAAATCCACGTCGTTGATCGATGACATGATCAGCCCCGAACCCTCCAGCATGCGCTCAAGCGCTGCCTGCGCGGTGAACGACCCCGCGACAGCTCGGCTTTGCATGTCTCGAATGGCTGAGCCGCTGGCGGCGACCTGCCGCTGCGTCGCCCGCGCAAAGGCGTTCAGGGCGTCGGCCATCGGCTGGGCAGGAATATTCAGCTCGAAAATCTCCTCTTGCGACGGTTGGGCCAAGACCGCAGGCGGAACCAAGGCGCCTAGAAATGTCAGCAGCAGCGCCGCAGCGTGCAGGATTTGCGGTGCAGGTAGTTTGAGCAAGTTGCCTCTCCTTTGGGTGCTATGGCGCGTCTGCGAAGGGTTCTCGAAGCGCGGGGCCATAACACGGTAGACGGGCGTCGATGGGGGTACCCGTAAAGGCGTTGAGCGTTGGTCAGGGGCGGGTGGGTCTCGGGCGTGAGATAACCAGTATGTTTGGCCTTTCGGTGCGGGCCGCCAGGCCCTCAGCCTGGATCACCGACAGCAGCGCGGCGTCGGCTCGATCGATAAAGAAGGTGCCGCTGACCGTGGCTCCGGTATCCCACAGGCGAGCCGTATCCAGTCGGTAGGAGGTGTACGGTTCCAGAATCTCGAGCGCCTCCAGCAGCGGTCGGTCTCGCAGGACAATCACGCCATCGCGCCACGTACCCAATTCCTCTGGGTTGAGGTCGATGATCTCGACGGACTGGTCCGGGGCGACATTGGCGCCCTGTGCCGCGCGAAGCGCGATAGGCTGGTTGCGGAGCGCCGTGAGCACCTCAACGGATCCTTCCATGACGCTGACGGTGACGCCGCTTGCGCTCTGCCGAACCACAAACTCCGTTCCCGTGACGCGGGTTGTAACGCTGCCGGTTTTAACGAACAGCGGTCGGTCTGGGTCTTTTGTCACGTCAAAAGCGGCCTGACCACGCTTTAGCTCAATGGTTCTTGCATCATCGGTGAAGCTAACGGTCACCTCGGTGCGCCAGTCGAGCCACACGGTGCTGTCGTCATCCAGCGTGAGCTGTTGGCGTTGCCGAGGGCCCGTTTCGAAGCGACTGGTTTGTGGCTGCGGCGCCGCCGCTATCGGCGCCGTCGCGACCGGGTCTTCCGGAGCAACCAGAACGGTGGCGAGCACAACCGCAGCAACGGCAATACCTGCCAGCGGGGCCACGCTCCGTTCGGATCGCGCCCATGCAACACCCAGCCGCATTGACCATCGCTGCCGGCGCGTCAGCGCCGGGCGCGTCAGCTCGGGCACAACTGCAGCGAATCGCTCGGCGGCGACTGCCGCCCGCTCGTGGTCAGGTGACTGTGCTCGCCAGCTGGCCAGCGCCCGGCGGTTGTCCTCAGACGGAGTCGCTTTCGCTGCTTCGAGAAGCGCAAGCGCCTCAGCACGTAGGCCGTCGTCAGAATGGGAGGTTGGCACTATGGACATCCACTGTGCACCGAAAGCAGCTTTAACTATACCGATAAACGACTGTCAGCAAGGGCAGCCGTAAGGCGGATGTTAGTTACCGAGGGTTTCAACCTCGACCGCCGCCAAACACCGGCGCCGGGCTTTAGTCAGGCGCTTTTCCACGCTCGACACGTGAACATGAAACCGCTCGGCGATGGCGCGCTGGGTTAACCCGTCGAGGTAGTGAAGGCGAAACATCTCCGCCGTAAGCGCTGGCAAGTTGCTGAGCGCACCCTGGATCTGCGCGAGCGTTAGCGCCAGCTCCGGCGACTGTTCAAGGCCCGCTGTCTGCAGCTCCGCCTGCGATTCGTAATCCGCTCGAACGTTTCTTGCGCGGTGCTGGTCGATGGCGGCATTCCGAACGACTCGCTGGAGAAAGTGTCCCGGCTCCTGAACCGTCGGTGGCCGTCTTAACAGCTTTTCGGCCACGGTCTGCAGCAGATCGTCAGCGTCCGCCTGATTGTTGGCGAGACGCTTCGCATAGCGACCGATCGACAGTTCGCGGAGCATGTCAAAAAGACCGTTATTGGTCGTATCTGCGTCAGACGACAACGAGACTGGCCTTGAAGCGGAGGACGGTAACGGTTGTAATTCAATTGAGAAGCATTTGCAATATAGCTTGGAAGGAGCTCCAGCTGCGGCCTCCTCGCGAATCAGCGAGGGAAGTCGCCGAGCATGAGTAAGCGGACTGCCATGACTGATATCCACAAGAAGATGTTCCCGAAACGGCCAGGCTGCGCCGCGGCCTGTATGAATGACTGAAGCCATGTCCGTTATTGTCAGCATTTTTTTGACCGTTCTCTCGGCTGTCGCCATCCACGCAAGCGTGCGCTACGCGACTGACAGGAGGCGCCGGGGGCTCGCGCTGCTCGGGCTGTTGAGTCTTGGCGTGGCGTTCTACTTTGGTCGGGCGCTTGGCGGATTTTGGTCCGGCTTTTACACGCTGCTTGCGGTCTTTATGCTTGCTACCACCATTTCCCCCTGGGCCGATATGCTGCTGAGGGAACGTCGTGGTCGCTAGGTCGTTTGTCGCGGTTTTACTGTCGGCGCCGGCGACGGTGGCGCTGGTTGGGCTCTTTCTGGTTGCGACCCCGCCCGTCGCCGCGCTTAGGCTGCCTTCCCTCCTGATGGTTTTCCCGCTCTGGATTGCCATTGCTTGCCTGAGTTACCTAATTCCAACGGCCAAAAAGGCCGCGGCGGTTCTCATTGGGATTTCTGTGGTGGGTTTTGGGTTGATTGAAGTCTTAAAAATGACAACGGTTGGTGGCGCATGAAATCACTCACGCTCAAGACGTTTACCAGCGTGCACACGTGGACGGGCCTGGGGGCTGGGCTGGCGCTGTTCATCGCCTTCTATACCGGTGCGATGACCGTTTTTTTCCACGAGCTGGAGGAGTGGGACAGCTACTCCAGCGTTGTTGTCGACGAGCAGGACTACGCCATCGCGCAGACGCTGATCGATCGGGTGCTCGAGGTCGATCCGGGCGCGGCGGAGAATTTTCGCGTCTATCCATCGTCAGCTGAACATCCCGGCCATGAGCTGCACTGGTTTGAGCGCCAGGACAATGGTGAGTTTGAGCGCTACGAGTACCGGCTCACGGCGGGCGGAGAGCTCAACACGGAAAAAGACAACGCCCATCTGGCCGGCTTTATCTATCGGCTGCACTATACCGCTGGGCTCCCGTCCAGCTTTGGGCTCTACGTGCTCGGCATCATCTGTTTGATTTACGGCATCGCCATCGTTTCGGGCCTCGTCATCTTCATTCCAAACTTTCTGAAAGATCTGCTGGTCATTCGTAAGGGCAAGAACAAGAAGCGGTTCTGGCTCGATACCCACAACGTGGTCGGCGTGATCTCACTGCCGTGGCACTTTATGTTCGCCTGGAGCAGCGCGCTGCTGGGGATCGGCATATTTTTCCTGGCTCCGTTCCAGCTTGCCGTCTTCGAGGAGGACCTGCTAGAGCTGATTGGCAGCGAGCTGGGCGTCGTTGCGCCGCTGGAGGCCAGCGGTGAGGCTGCGCCGATGATTTCTTTTGCTGAAGTCATGGCGGCCGCTGAAGAACATCTGCCCGGCATGGTGCCGCGTCAGGTCCGCTATACCAACGCCGGCGATGGTAACGCCACGGTCAATGTTTTTGGACGGGTGAACGAAGGAACCCTCTCGGCCAACGCTGGCGTCATGCTGAACGCGTCAACCGGCGAGCTACTCAGCATGAATCATCCGGCTGACGCCGGCGTTGGCGGCACGATGTATAGCGGACTGCTTTCCCTGCACTTTGTCGATTTTGGGGGCTTTACAGCGAAATGGGTCTATTTCTTTCTCGGTCTCGCGGGTGCTTACCTTTTCTATTCGGGCAACCTGCTCTGGGTTGAAACGCGCCGGCGCCGTAGAAAAACCGAGCAGCCGGGCACGGGGTATTTCCTTGCGCGGCTCAACAGCGGCGTGTGTATCGGCTGCATGGCTGCCGTCTCAGCAGCTTTCCTGGCCAGCCGCGGAGTGGCCGAACTGCCGAATCGGGCTGAACTGACAGAGCTGGCGTATTACGTCGTATTTCTCGCCGCAATCGCCTGGGCGTTCTTTCGATCGGTAGCCAATGGGGCCCGGGACCTGCTTTACCTGGCGGCCGTGTGTTCAGCCGCTATCCCGGTTTTCGACGCCGTGTTTATCGGCATGCCGATCTGGAGCAGTCTCGCCGGCGGCCACTGGCCGCTGTTCGCCGTGGATTGCCTGGCCCTTGCCGGCGCGGTGGCCTTTTGGCGCATGGCGCGAGGCGTACATCGGCGGTCTCGCGAAGGCGATCCTAACAGTGTCTGGATCAACGCCCCTCGGGCTTCGCATGCTTCACTACCCGAGGTAACCAGCCCCAACCCGTCTGCATAAGGGTCAGACAAGATCCGAAAGGCTAAGCAACTATCGGCGTAGGTTCTGGGGCACTCTTGAGGCTTGCCCCAAAGAATCAGACCATCACCCGCACTTGGAGTAGCCGCAGGCCAGGCAGGTCTCGCAGTTGTCCATTACGACCATCGCTTTGGTGTTGCATTTGCTGCAGAGCGTGGCTGACTCGGGATAGTTTTCGCCGTCGGCAGACGGTGCGGCTTGCGCGGCGGCAGCGGCGTCCTTGGCTTCGATTTCCGCTCGCTTCTCCGCCAGCATCGCTGCCTGGGCGGGGTCCTCTGGCTCATCCTTGATCAGGCCGATCACGCGCATGTGGTGCTCCACCACTGCGCCGATCTCTGCCACCAGCGAAGGCATGAACTTGCCGCCAGTCTTGAAATAGCCGCCGCGAGGGTCGAATACCGCCTGAAGCTCGGAGGTCAGGAACGTGACGTCCCCGCCTTTTCTGAACACGGCTGACATCACGCGCGTCAGGGCAACGATCCACTGAAAGTGATCCATGTTCTTCGAGTTGATAAAAATCTCGAAGGGCCGTCGGGACTCGTGCTCGGTTCCCTTGTTGAGGATGATGTCATTGATGGTGACGTACAGGGCGTGCTCATCCAAGGGCGTGCGAATCTTATAGGTGGCGCCCTCCAGGCAATCAAACCCGTCCGGGCGCTCGACCTTTTCGGTCATGCGGATCACTTCGGCGCCGCTGTTGGTTTTCTCTTTGGCAGTGGTATCGGGCTGAGACTCGGATTCCGGGGTCAGAACTTCGTAGCCGACAATTTTGCTGGCGATTTTTACAGTCATGGTTTTACTTCCGGTGTTTCATGCTGCGGCCGGAATGGCCGGCCGCAGCTGGTTGATTGCGTGAGGTTAAGCGGCGCCGACTAAAACTTACCGTAATAGCCTTCTTTCAGCGCATCAAACAGATTGGCCGCGGAATGGGTTTCACCGTCGTACTCAATCTCTTCGTTGCCCTTAACCTCGACCGTGCTACCGTCATCCAGCGTGAAGCGGTAGGTCGTGTTCTCCAGGTCGTCTTCTTTGACCAGCACACCCTGGAACGCCTCGGGATTGAAGCGGAACGTGGTGCATCCCTTCAGCCCTTTCTCGTGTGCGTAGGTGTAGATCTCCTTAAAGTCTTCATAAGGATAATCGGTGGGCACATTGGCGGTTTTGGAGATGGATGAGTCCACCCACAGCTGGGCTGCCGCCTGGATGTCGACGTGCTGCTTAGGAGTAATGTCATCAGCGGTGATGAAATACTCCGGCAGGCTGTTCTCGGGATCATCGCTGAACGGCATCGCGTCATCGTTGATCAGCGACCGGTAGGCCAGCAGCTCGAACGAATACACCTCCACCTTTTCTTTGGTCTTGCGCCCTTCCCGAATCACGTTCCGGGAATAGTGGTGGGCAAAACTCGGCTCGATGCCGTTTGACGCGTTGTTGGCCAGCGACAGAGAGATTGTCCCGGTCGGCGCAATCGACGTGTGGTGGGTGAAGCGGCAGCCTTCCTCGGCAATCGAGTCGACCAGCTCCGGCGCCACCTCCGCGACACGCTGCATGTAGCGGCTGTAGCGAGCGTGAAGCACCTTGCCGGGAATCTTGTCGCCGAGCTTGTAGCCGTCGCGCATCATTTCCGGGCGCTTGCGCAGCATCTCTGCGTCCACCGCAAAAAGCGTGTCCATAATCGGCGCCGGCCCTTTCTCCCGGGCGAGCTCAACGCCCGTTTCCCAGCCCGCCAACGCCATCTCCTTGGAGACGGTCTCGGTGAATTCGACCGATTCGGGTGATCCGTATTTCATGCCCAGCAGCGTGAGCGTTGAGCCCAGCCCCAGGAAGCCCATGCCGTGGCGGCGCTTGTGGCGAATCTCTTCTTCCTGCTGGCTTAACGGCAGGCCGTTGATCTCGACCACGTTGTCCAGCATCCGCGTAAAGACGCGGACCGTCTCCCGGTACTCGTCCCAGTTGAACTCGGCTTTGTCGGTGAACGGGTTTTCGACAAACCGGGTCAGGTTGACCGAACCCAGCAGGCAGGAGCCATAGGGCGGCAGCGGCTGCTCACCACACGGGTTGGTTGCCCGGATGTTTTCGCAGAACCAGTTGTTGTTCATCTCGTTGACGCGGTCGATCAGGATGAAACCGGGCTCGGCAAAATCGTAGGTTGAGGACATGATCATGTCCCAAACCCGCTGCGCTGGTACCGTCGAGTACACCTTACAGGCCACGAGGCCCAGGTCGTTCCGGACGTATCCCTTCTCCAGCGGCCAATCGCGCCAGACCACCGCCTCCGGATCGGTGAGATCGACGTCATCCGCTTCTTTTTCCAGAATCGGAAATACCAGCGGCCACTGCGCGTCCGTTTTCACAGCCTCAATAAAGTCGTCCGTGATCAGCAGCGAAAGGTTGAACTGCCGCAGCCGGCCGTCTTCCCGCTTGGCCCGGATGAACTCGCGGACGTCTGGATGAGACACGTCGAACGTCGCCATCTGCGCGCCGCGGCGGCCGCCGGCGGAGGAGACGGTGAAACACATCTTGTCGTAGATATCCATGAACGACAGCGGGCCGGACGTGTAGGCGCCAGCGCCCGAGACGTAAGCGCCGCGGGGACGCAGGGTGGAGAACTCATAGCCGATGCCGCAGCCCGCTTTCAGCGTCAGGCCGGCTTCATGGACCTTGTCCAGGATGCCGTCCATCGAATCGGTAACCGTCCCCGATACCGTGCAGTTGATGGTCGACGTTGCGGGCTTGTGCTCTAGCGCGCCCGCGTTGGAGGTGATCCGGCCGGCCGGAATGGCGCCTCGTCGCAGGGCCCACAGAAACCGCTCGTTCCAGTAGGCGCGCTTTTCTTCCCCTGACTCAACGTCTGACAGCGCCTTGGCGACCCGTTTATAGGTTTCATCGATCGACGCGTCGATCTCCTCGCCGGTTTTGCTCTTCAAACGATATTTCTTATCCCAGATATCAACCGACGCGGGCTGAAAAGCGATGTCGGACACGCCATTAGGCACGGCCTCGAGACGGACGCTGCTCATTTTTCGGACAATTCTCCCTGAAGCCCCACAGACCGGGGCAACACTATCTCTAGTTATTTATTTGAGTTATAGACACAAGATGTTGTGTCTTGGCCCCACAGTAGTCCTGAGGGGGCTAATTGTCAAATTATATTTATTCAATAAAAACAGATAGATAGAATTTCTTTGCAGAATCTTATTGAAAGAATCAGGGGCCGCCTACGGAGAATCAATCACTTAGCGGAAATACGCCTCGTCGGAAGCCGATCCGGGCATTATGCCCGGATCAATCTCACGATTTTGTGGTCCCAGTAAGGGTCATTTTCCAGGTAAGACGCCCATGTTTCGCAGCATTTCTGCCATCGTTATTTTGCTGATTCTGTCCTCCGCCGGCCAGGCCCAGGCCGTTTTACCGGCGGCGGTTGACGGTCAGCCGCTCCCGTCGCTGGCGCCGGTACTGGAGCGCGTCACCCCGGCGGTGGTCAACATCCATTCCCGCACTCGGGTGAAGGTGCGCCAGCCATTCGGTGACGATCCGTTTTTTCGACGCTTTTTTGGCATGCCGCGAGAGCGCGTCAGCCAGAGCCTGGGCAGCGGTGTGATTGTCGACGCTGAGGCAGGCCTGGTGCTCACCAACAACCACGTGATCGATGGCGCCACCGAGATTCAGGTCACGCTACACGACGGACGCACCTTTGAGGCTGAGCTGGTGGGGACCGACGCGGCCACCGACGTGGGGTTGATCCGGATTCCGCCCGAAGACCTCCTGGCGCTGCCGCTGGCCACCGACTTTAATCTGAGGGTGGGCGACTTTGTGCTCGCCGTGGGTAATCCGTTCGGCCTCGGTCAAACGGTCACCTCAGGCATCGTCAGCGCCCTGGGTCGGCGCGGGCTGCGGGGCCTGAACTTCCAAAACTTCATTCAAACCGACGCGTCGATCAATCCGGGCAACTCCGGCGGCGCGCTGCTGAACCTTCGCGGTGAGCTGGTGGGGGTCAATACGGCGATTTTCTCCCCCAGCGGCGGCAACGTCGGCATCGGCTTTGCGATCCCCGCCGACATTGCCGCCAACGTCATGAGTGACCTGGTTGCGTTCGGCGCCGTCCGCCGAGGCCAGCTGGGCGTCACCCTGCAGGCATTGAACCCCGAACTGGCGGAGGCCCTGGGCATGGGTAAGAGCGCTTCGGGCGCGGTGATTACCAAAGTGCGTAAGGACTCTCCGGCGGAGCGTCTCGGCCTGGAGGAAGGTGACGTGATCGTCGCCCTCGGGGGTGAAGCCGTCACCGACCCCGACGGGTTCCGCAACGCTGAGGGGCTGGTGCCGGTGGGGCAGGAAGTGCCGCTGACGGTAGTTCGCGAAGGCGAAACCGAAGAGCTGACGGTGGTGCTGGAGGAGACCGCGCTGACCGAAGTGGACGGCAGCGTGCTGCATCCGCTGCTGAGTGGAACCCGACTTCGGCAGCTGGACGGTGAGCTGGCTCAGCGGGTCGGCGTGGAAGGCATCGTGTTTACCGAGCTGTCGCGGCGCAGCCGCGCGGCGCGCGCTGGCCTGAAGCCAGGCGATCTCGTGCATCGGGTCAACCGCAAGCCGGTGGCGACCATCGCCAATGCACAAGAGGAAATGGACCCGGATTCTGATTCGCTGGTGCTCAGCGTGCTGCGGGGCGGCCGCAGCTATCTGGTGGTGATCGAGTAGGCTGCTTACTCGGGCTCAAGGACTGTCGACGACAATTGTGAGCCTGGGGCGAAACGGCGTGGTACATTAGAGGCGTCGCGCGTGGGGGTTCGCGCGGCAAACCACTTGACCGTTTCACGAGAACAGAGCCGGGTCTGCAGAAGCCCGGCTGGAGCGTACATGACATCAGCAGCTCGTTTCGCTGCCCGTCTGGCTTTTGTTGCGCTGTTCAGCAGCGGTTGCTGCCTGGCTCAGGGCCTGCAGATTGCTGCGGACCCAGCCAGCGAACAGGCTTTCTTGTCCAGCTTGATCGAATACAGTGCCGGGCGCAGCGGCGCCAGCTATGAGCTTGAGGTGGTGCCCACCGAGCTTGGGCTGCGCAAGGCCGCCACGGGCGAGGTGGACGTCGCCGGCACCTCGCGAGCGGCGCGACGCGACGATCGTCAGGAGCGCCAGGTCGAGGTGTTTCCCGTTGCCTGGGACGCACTCGTGGTCATCGTGCACCCGGAAAACCCGATTCTGAATATCCGGCTGCAGCAGCTGGCGGATATCTACCAGGGCTCGCTCACTCGCTGGGATCAGCTGGGGGGAGAGCGCGTCGCCATCGATCTGCTCGCGCACGAAAACTCGCTCGATGGTGTGGCTTTTAACCTGGGTGACCTGATTCTGCGTCAACCCGGGGCAACGCTGGCAGCGACCCGGCGGTTCAAGACCAGCGAAGAGATTATCGCGGCGGTCGAAAGCGAGCCGCGGGCGCTCGGCGTGGTCAACTACTCTGCTGCGCGTAAGCGCCGGCTCAAGCTGCTGCTGGTTGAGGGTGTTGCCCCCGCGATCAGCAATATCCAAAGCGGCGATTACCTGCTGTATTTCCCAATGTACCTGGCGATTCGAAGCGACGCGGTAAATCGGCGGGACATTCGGCAGTTCATTCGGATGGCAACCGGCACCGCCACCCGCCGGATCCTGCGCCGCAACGGCGTGGTGCCTTACAACGACGGGCTGGGGCTGGCCTCGCGGCAGTTCGAACGCACGCGCCTGCTCAACGGGCTGAAGTCCAGCCAGTAACGCACCCAGCACCGCGATGCCCATCAAGGCCCTTTCCTTTGACCTGGACGACACGTTCTGGCCGATTGCTCCAGTCATCGAGCGTGCGGAGCGACGGATGCAGCAGTGGATCGTGCGACGACACCCCGATCTGGCGCCGAGGCTCGACCCGAAGGTGCTGCGAGAGCTTCGTGAGTCGGTGGCCACCGACCATCCCCACCTGGCCCACGACCTGTCGGCGATGCGCCGGATGACGCTGAGCCTGGCCATGCGCCCGGCAGGTTGTGATGAGAAAGACGTGGAGTCAGCGTTTCAGGTGTTCTGGTCCGCGCGGAACGAGGTCCAGCTTTTTCCCGATGTCCGGCCGACTCTGCGGGCGCTGCACCCGGCCTACCGCCTGGTGACCATCACCAACGGCAACGCGGACATGCATCGGATCGGGCTTGGCGAAGTGTTTGAGCATCACGTGAGGGCCGCTCAGGTCGGCGTGGCCAAGCCGGCGCCTGCGATCTTTGAGCACGCCCTGGCGGCGCTGGAGCTCGCGCCCCACGAGGTGCTCCACGTCGGGGACCATCTCGAAGCAGACGTTGCCGGCGCGTTGCGGGTAGGTATGCGGGCGGTTTGGCTCAATCGGGAGCAACGGTCCGGTGGGCTGCAGCAGGTTCCGGTCATACGATCCCTGACAGAGCTGCCGGAGCTGTTGGAAACGCTGTAGGCGACACTGAGTTTCGGCGGCTAGGCACAAAGTCGGGATTTTACCTTCGGTCGACGGCGCCAGGCCGCCAACGCTCGGCGACGGCGTTGCTCGGCTTGGCAAGCAAGGGCCACTGCCAGCACAATAGGTCTAGGAAGCCGATAGCGCTTCACACCTCGGCAGGCACAGTCTCCGCTCGCGCCGCTTCACAGGGATCGATAATGACCATCATCAAGCTACAAACGCTGACAGAAACCGAATTCCCGTCGTGGCTTAACAACCAGTCGCCGAAGGTTCAGTCCTGGGCCAAAGCTGCGGGATTCACCGGTGGCAGCGGCCAGACGCTCCTGCTGCCCGACGATGACGGCACCGTGTCCAGCGTGCTGTGCGGCGCAGGCGGCGGGCGAGACCTGTGGACTCTCGGTGGTGTCAGTCAGAAGTTGGGGGGCGGTCGCTACGAGCTGGACGAAGACTGGGATGAACCTTCGACCCGCCAGATGGCTGTGGGGTTTCTGCTCGGCCAGTATCAGTTTACTCGGTACCTCAAACCGAAAGACTCGTCCGTTGAGCTGGTGCTGCCCGAAGCCTGGGCCGAGGAGGTGGAGTGCCAAGTGCAGGCGACAGCGCTGGTTCGAGACCTCGTCAACACGCCGGCCGAACATATGGGGCCAGCGGAGCTCGCGCAAGCCACAGAGGCGCTGGCTGAGGATTTTGGTGCCGACGTCGAACAGGTGGTCGGCGATGAACTGCTCACGCGTAACTATCCAGCGATCCACATAGTTGGACGGGCCGCGGAACAGAAGCCGCGGCTGATCAGGCTCCGCTGGGGCAAGCCCAGCGATCCGCTGGTTGTGCTGGTGGGCAAGGGAGTCTGCTTCGACAGCGGCGGCCTCAATATGAAAAACGGCGCCGGCATGGCCCTGATGAAAAAGGATATGGGGGGCGCGGCGCACGTGCTTGGCGTCGCGCGGCTGATCATGCAGCACAAGCTGCCCATACAGCTAAAGGTGCTGATTTCTGCGGTAGAGAACGCGGTCTCCGGCAACGCCTATCGACCTGGGGACGTCATTGCGACACGCAAAGGCAGCAGCATCGAAATCGGCAATACCGATGCCGAAGGGCGCCTGGTGATGTCGGACGCGCTAACCCTGGCCTGCGAGATGTCCGCTGAACTGATCATCGACTTTGCCACCCTGACGGGAGCCGCCCGGGTCGCTATGGGTCCCGACGTCCCGCCGTTCTTCACCAATCACGATGGGGTGGCGGAAGACCTGCTGGCGGCGAGTGCTGCCGTGCAGGACCCGCTTTGGCGTCTGCCGCTCTATCAGCCGTATCGAGAGATGCTGAAGTCTTCGGTCGCTGATATGAACAACGTCGGTGGCTCTGCTTTCGCCGGCTGCATCACCGCGGCGCTTTTCCTCGAGCATTTTGTAACGGACAACATTCCATGGGTACACATCGATACGTACGCCTGGAACCAGGCAAACCGACCCGGCCGTCCCAAAGGGGGTGAGGCCCTCGGTATGCGCGCGGTGTTTGAACTGCTGCGGAAGCGTTACGCGCCACCCAGCTGAAGCGGCTGGCGCCGAGATTTCGGTGAAAAAGCTGCACGGGCGCCGCTGCGGCGCCCGTGCGTCGATCAGTTGGTGATCGTTTCCGGAACCCGCTTCTCGGTGAGAGCTGCGGTGCGCTGTCCTTCGCCGGTCAGGCTGATGATGTCGCCCAGGATCCGTACGGTTTCGTTGAGCAGAACGTCGGGCGCGTCGTCCTCATAGTCGTTGGCGGTTTCCAGCTCGGCGTTCAGTGCCTCAGGCGGAATATCCGGGTTGGTGGTCGAGAGCAGCTTGACGTCGTCGCTGGCCGACTTGGCAAAAGCCTCGCGGGCGGCCTTGCGAACGGTCCGCAGCTCCTCTTCCTTTTCGAGCTCCGCCCGGCGCGCCTCTTCGAGCAGCGATACCCGGGTCTGATCTCGGGCTTCGCGCATGGTGGCGATGTCTTCCAGTAGATACTTAAACTCGGCGTCGTTCTCCAGCCGCTCCTGCGAGCGCTGCTCCACCACGGGCAGGATGCCGGTCAGGTCGTCGTAGATTTTGTAGCGTGTCGGCGGAATGCTGGTCCAGGGCAGGGCGTTGTCCAGCGAGCTTTCACCGTACTTGTCCTCGATGCCGGCGGTCGGGAAGATGATGTCAGGAATCACACCCCGGTGCTGGGTACTGCCACCGTTAACCCGGAAGAACTGGGCAATGGTGAGCTTCAGCTGGCCAAATTTCGGATCGTCACCTTTACCGTAGCGGTCGAGGTTGATCAGGTTCTGCACCGTGCCTTTGCCGAAGGTCGGCTCACCGATGACCACGCCACGACCATAATCCTGAATCGCTGCGGCGAAGATCTCAGACGCGGAGGCGCTGTGGCGATTTACCAGCACAACCAGCGGGCCTTCCCAGGCAGCGCCGCGGTCACCGTCGGTCTCGACGTCGATTTTTCCGCTGGAATCGCGAACCTGCACAACCGGGCCCCGATCGATAAACAAACCGGTCAGGTCGGTCGCCTCGGCCAGCGAGCCGCCGCCGTTGTTGCGAAGATCCATCACGATGCCGTCGACACCTTCGTTCTTGAGCCCGGCAATCAGCGCTCTCACGTCGCGCGTCGAAGAACGATAGTCCTCATCGCGGCGGGCGCGTGCGGCAAAGTCGAGGTAGAAAGCCGGCAAGTCGATCACGCCGATCCGGTGCGTGCTGCCCTGCCACTCGATTTCGAAGGTGCTGCTCTGGGCGGCCTGCTCCTCCAGCTTCACCTTGTCGCGAACCAGGCCGATGTTGACCGGCTGGCCGTCGATGCCGGTTTCCGCCGGAATCACTTCAAGGACCACCTCGGTGCCGGAGGTTCCGCGGATCAGTTCCACGACATCATCCAGGCGCCAGCCGACGACGTCGGTCGCTTCTTCGCCCGGCGTTTCGGTGACCGAGATGATGCGATCGCCAACCTTCAGCCGGCCGTCTTTGGAGGCCGGGCCGCCGGGCACAACGCGGCGGATGGTCGTGTATTCGTTCTCGCGCTGCAGCACGGCGCCGATGCCTTCGAGCGACAGCCGCATGGAGATTTGAAAGTTCTCTGAGCTGCGGGGCGCCAGGTAGCCGGTGTGGGGCTCGATCGAGAGCGCGAATGCGTTCATGTAGTACTGGAAGACGTCTTCCGAATCCAGCTCAGAAACGCGCCGGTCGAGGTTTTCATAACGCTGACGCAGGACGTCGTTGGCGCTCTCCTCTTCCTTGTTGGCCAGACGAAGACGCAGCATGTCGTTCTTCACTCGCCGCCGCCAGATGTCGTTCAGCTCAGTTTCGGTCTTGGCCCAGGGTGCTTCAGATCGATCGAGCTCAAGCGATTCGTTGATCTCGAAATCGAACGGCTTTTCGAGCAGCGCGGTCGCAAATTCGATCCGCTCGTTCACCCGTTGAGCGTAAACGTTGAAGATGACAAAAGCCGCTGACAGATCCTGCTTTTTCAGCGCGTCGTCGAGGACCGTCCGGAAAGCTTCGAACTGACGGACGTCTGAATCCATAAAGAACACCCGATTAGGGTCCAGGCTTTCCAGGTAGCGATCCAAAATCGCTGACGACAGCGTGTCGTCGAGGCGGGTCTTCTTGTAGTGCGCGCGCGTCAGAAAGGTGGTTGCCCAACGGCTGGCCTCGAGCTGGTTTGGTTCGGGCTGCAGCGTCAGCGGCCGCTCGGGCGTTTTGGCCGTTGCGACGCCGGCGACCAGCAAGGCGATGCTAAGCGTTGCGGTCAGCCGAGCGGCAAGCCGATTAGCCAGTGAGATGGCACTTGGGGCGGTGTTCTTGACGCGCGTCATTCAGTTCTCCTTGGTACGCCGGGGAACTGGCACTCCGGCCAGCGGTTCCTTTAGGACCACAAAAGATACCAAAGGGTTTCACCCGAAACGTTGCGCCCCGGACCCTACCGCTGACACAACATGTTCATTAAACAGCCTCTGGGCCGCTTAACTGCTTTATCGGCAGTTAGTACGAACCCTGGAGCTTTGTCAAGGCTAAGCCGACAAAACGGTTGTTACATGCGCCAAAAGTGCTGCTGCAACCTCAGCCTTCGACGCCGACCGAAGCTTTGCTGGCCATCTCGTCCGCGTGATACGAAGAGCGAACCAGCGGGCCGCTTGCAACGTGGCTGAAGCCCATCTGGTTGCCCAGCGCTTCGATCTGGGCGAACTCTTCCGGCGTCCAGTAGCGGATCACCGGGTGATGATGTGCCGTCGGCTGCAGGTACTGGCCGACGGTCACCATGTCGACGTCATGTCGCTTCAGGTCCTCCAGACAGCCGATGACCTGATCCATGTTCTCACCGAGGCCGAGCATAATGCCGGACTTGGTCGGCAGCTCTGGGTGGCGCTGCTTAAAGCGCTGCAGCAGATCCATCGACCACTGGTAGTCGGCGCCGGGCCTGACCTGTCGATACAGGTCGGGCACCGTTTCGACGTTGTGATTAAAAACGTCTGGCGGCTCCTCGCTGAGAATATCCAGCGCGCGCTCCATCCGGCCTTTGCCGCGGAAGTCGGGCGTCAGGATTTCTACCTTGATACCCGGTTTAGCATCGCGCACGGCACGTATACATTCTGCGAAATGTGCAGCGCCTCCGTCCCGCAGATCGTCACGGTCGACCGAGGTGATCACCACGTACCGCAGGTTCATTTGCGCGATGGTCTCCGCGAGCCGCCGGGGCTCGTCGGTGTCGACAGCCTTGGGGCGGCCGTGGGCAACGTCGCAGAAGGCGCAGCGCCGGGTGCAGATCTCGCCCAAAATCATGAATGTCGCGGTGCCCTTGGAGAAGCACTCGTGAATGTTGGGGCACGAGGCTTCCTCGCAGACGGTGACGAGCGCGTTCTGCCGCAGGTTGGCCTTCAGTCTGCCCACCGCGTTGCCGGCAGGGATACGCACGCGTATCCAGTCGGGTTTCCGCAGGCTGGGGGCTGCCGGGTCGAAGGTGACCGGGTTTCGCGCGATCTTTGACGCGCCGGTTTGTTTTTTGCCGACAACTACCTGTTCAGAGGTGTCGGTGGTGGCACTGCTAGACACAAGCGCCCTCCTTGGTATTGATGATATGCCCACTCAGGTCGGCCAGTCGCTGGATCAGCGTCATTCCCGCGCTGCGCCAGTCCTCGGTGATGCCGAGCGCGCTGCTTTGCGTCATCTCCAACCCCTCAAAGCCACAGGGGTTGATGCGGGAAAACGGCTGAAGGTCCATGGCCACGTTAACCGCCATGCCGTGAAAACTGCATCCACGCCGAACCCGCAGGCCCAGCGAAGCGATTTTTTGGCCGCTCACATAAACCCCCGGAGCCTTGTCCCGGCGCTCCGCGGTGACGTGATGTTCAGCCAGCCAGTCGATGACGCTCTGTTCGAGCCAATCGACCAGCGTACGGATACCGATTTTTGCCCGCTTGAGGTCCCAAAGCGGATAAAGGACCGCCTGGCCGGGGCCGTGGTAGGTGACCTGGCCGCCCCGATCCACCTGCAGCAGCGGAATATCGCCGGGTGCCAGAACATGGTCTCGGGTCGCCGCCTGACCCAGCGTAAACACCGGGGGGTGTTCCACCAGCCAAAGCTCATCGCCGGTGCCCGCATCACGCTGATCGGTAAACGCCTGCATCCGACGCCAGACCGGCTCGTAGGCCTCCCGGCCAAGGTCGCGAACGGTCAGCGCTAGAGCGTCCACAGGACCTGTTCGTGGCGGGTCAGTTCACCGTAAATCGCCTCGAGCTGCTCGCGCGATTCCACCTGAACGGTGACGGTAATCGACTCGTATTTGCCGCCTTTTGAGGGGCGCGAGCGCACCGCATCTTCCTCCACGGCCACGTGGCGCGAAACAATCTCCAGCACCTGTTCGGTCAGCCCAGCCCCGCTTTTGCCCATCGCTTTGATGGGATAGGTGCAGGGAAACTCCAGGCCGCGGCCTTCCTCGATCTCCGCAGCGGCGTTGCGGCGCTCGCCGCCCGCGCCGGAATCAGTCGCCGAAGTCATGAAACCACAGCGCGATACTGTCGCTCATCCGCCGCCAGAAACCGCCGCGCTCAACCTCGTTGAGCGTCAGAAGCGGAGAGCTGGCTTTGAGCTCGTCGCCCAGGAAGACGCGCAGGCTGCCCACCTCATAGCCCGAGGCGAGCGGTGCGGTCAGGACCGACATCACCTCGGTTTCCGCCCGCAGGTTTTCGTACTGGCCGCTCGGGATCGTGATGTGGATGTCACCCGCAATCCCCAGTCCAAGCTCCTCGTCCACGCCCTTCCAGACCTTCACGCGGCTCAGCTCTTCACCGGCGCGATAGAGCTGGTGGGTTTCGAAGAAGCGAAAGCCGTAATTCAGAAGCTTCTGGGAATCGTCGGCCCGGCTGTTCTCCGACGCGGACCCCATGACTACGCTGATCAGCCGCATGCCACCACGCTGCGCTGACGCGGCCAGGCAGTAGCCCGCCGAGCTGGTGTGGCCGGTTTTCAGGCCGTCGACCGCCGGATCGCGCCACAGCAGGTTGTTGCGGTTATGCTGGCGGATCTCGTTGAAGGTGAACTCTTTCTCGGAGTACCACTTGTAGTAGTCGGGAAAGTCCCGAATCAGCGCTGACGACAGGGTGGCAATATCGCGCGCTGTGGTCAGATGCTCAGCGGCGGGCAGGCCGGTGGCGTTCAAAAAATTTGAGTTGTTCATCCCCAGACTGGCCGCGTACTGGTTCATCAACGCCGCAAACGTCTCCTCGCTGCCGGCGATGTGCTCGGCGAGCGCGACGCTGGCATCGTTGCCCGACTGCACGATCATGCCTTTGAGCAGGTCTGAGACCTGGACCTGATTGCCCACCTCAATAAACATCTTGGAGCCTTCGGTGCGCCAGGCTTTTTCGCTGACCGGGACCATCTCCTGGAGATTTAGGCCTCCCGACCTGAGCTCGGAGAACACGATATAAGAAGTCATCAGCTTGGTGATACTGGCAGGTTCAATCGGCTGATCGACGTTCTGGGAGGCAAGGACCTCGCCGGAGGCATGGTCCAGGAGGATGTAGCTGGTAGCGCCGATCTGAGGCGGCGCGGGCACGGGCATGGTGGGCGCGGCTGCTGCCACGCCGCTTGTTATCAGCAGCAGACCCGCCAGGGTGGCGGTCAGCTTGGAGAAATTTTCCGTCAGATAGCGCATAGCACCAGTCAGTTTCGTCGGGCCGGGCATTATACGGGGTGTACCCGGCCAGCACAGTCCCAGAAAAAAGGTTATCTCGCGCGCCAAAATCGCGCTGAACCCCCGTGATTCCTACTCAAAAACCACCCGCGCCGTGCCGAAGCCCCAGGTCCTTAGCTGATTGGCCAACGATTCGGCGGTGGCGGCGTCCGCCAGCGGCCCCACGCGCACCCGATGCAGCTGCTGCCCTCCGGGTTCGCGGGTGGTTTTCACCAGCGCAGAGTCAACATTTTTCTGCCGCAGGCGACCGACCATGGTCAGCGCGTTGTCCCGGCTGGAAAACGCGCCGAGCTGGAGAAACACATTGCTGGCGGTGGCGACGCTGGGTCGTCGGTCGCCGCCGTCGGGCACAATCGCCACCACTTCCACCTGCGCCGTACCGTCGCGGATCATGTCCAGCCGTTCGGCAGCGGCAAACGACAGATCGATGATGCGGCCCTTTTTGAACGGGCCACGGTCGTTGACCCGGACCACCACGCTCGCGCCGGTGTCGATGCGCGTTACCCGCGCGTAGCTCGGCAAAGGCAGCGTTCGATGGGCCGCGGTTATCGCGTACATATCAAACGTCTCCTGGTTGGAGGTGGGTTTGCCGTGGAAGTTCGGTCCATACCAGGAAGCGACGCCCCGCTCCTGGTAGCCATTCGCGCTGGCCATGACGCGGTAGGTGCGCCCCAGCACTCGGTAGGGCGAGTGATTGCCGACAGCGCTGAGCGGCTCTGCCCTTGGGGTTGGTTCCACCGCGGGGCTTTGAGGCGGGACCGGCGTGGTCGGTCGGCTGGCGCAGCCGACCAGGAGGCAGGCCGCAGCAAGCGCGGCGAGGCCTGGGGCTGTAAACCTGAATCTCGAATGGCTTAAGCCCACGGGGCTGAAGCCAAAGAGGCTAAAGCGCTTTTTCAATTTCGTTGGCCAGCTGGAAAACCGCCATGGAATAAAGCGCGCTGTGGTTGTAGCGGCTGATCACGTAGAAATTGTGGTACGTCACCCAGTGTTCCTGTCCCTGCGAGCCGTCCAGCGTGACCAGCGATACGGCCGTATTGTCGTCCGCCAACGGCTGCTCGAGGTCGTAGCCCCAGTCGCGGATCTGGCTGAGCGGGTAGGCGGGCTTCAGCTTCGGCTTCTTGAGCTGGCGGGCGCCCTCGCCGGCGCTCACCGCCTGCGCGACCGGGCCTCCGTTTTCCCAGCCGTGGCGCCGGAAGTAGTTAGCGATGCTGGCCAGCGCGTCAGCCTTCGAGCCCCAGAGGTCGCGCTGTCCGTCGCCGTCGTGGTCCACCGCATAGCTCCGATAGCTGGACGAGATGAACTGACCCATGCCCATGGCGCCGGCGTAGGAACCCTTGAGCTGACTCAGCGGGAGCTGTTCGTCGCGGCCCAGCAGCAGAAATTGCTCCAGCTCGCTGCGGAAAAATTTTGATCGCGGCGGATAGTGAAACGCGAGTGTTGCCAGCGCGTCGATGACCCGGAATCGGCCAAGAATGTTGCCGTAGCTCGTTTCCACGCCGGCAATTGCCACGATCACCTTGGCCGGAACACCATATTGGGCCTCGACCTCAGCCAGTAGCTCGCGATTGTCGTTCCAGAAAGCGACGCCGTCGCGGATCCGCTTGTCGGTCAAAAAGATTGGGCGATAGTCTTTCCAGGGCTTGCCTTCCGCGGGCCGGCTGATCGCATCGATGATGGTTTGGCTTCGCTCGGCGTCGGCCAGAAGGGCGCTGATTTCCTCCGCCGGCCAGCTGTGGCGTTCGGCCACTTCCGCGATGAAGGCGTCAGCTCCCGGATGGCTGCTGTTCAGGTTGGCCGCGCTGGCGGCGACGAGAGTCAGGGCAGCAATAATCTGCATCGGCAATCCATCGTTTGGCGAGCCCGCAATTCTAGCGCAAGGCGCGCTCTAGAGCGTTCAATAACGGTTAAGGAGCCGCCGATGACTGTAAACGGACATAATCAGCCCGAAAGATGTCAGCAGACTGATCAGAGAAGTTCCGCCGTAGCTGATCAGCGGCAGCGGCACACCCACCACCGGCAGCAGCCCGCTGATCATGCCCGCGTTCACCATGACGTAAACAAAAAAGGTCAGTCCGAGCGCGCCCGCGAGCAGCCGGGAGAAGCTGTCTTTGGCCTGGCCGGCCAGCCACAGGCAGCGCCCGATGATGTAGAGGTAGAGTGCAAAAAGCAGGAGCACTCCCAGCAGCCCAAACTCTTCCGCCAGCACCGCCAGCACAAAGTCGGTGGACCGCTCCGGCAGAAATTCGAGATGGGCCTGGGTGCTGTTCATCCAGCCTTTGCCGAACAGCCCGCCAGAGCCGACCGCAATCTTCGATTGGATAATGTTCCAGCCGGAACCCAGCGGGTCGGATTCGGGGTTCAGAAAGGTCAGCACGCGTCCGCGCTGGTAGTCGTGCATGAAATGCCACAGAACCGGTGCCAAGGCCATGGCCGACACGCAAAAAAAGCTGATCAGTCGCCACGACAGACCGGCGAGGAACACAACAAACAGGCCACTGGTGGCCACCAGCATCGCTGTCCCCAGATCCGGCTGACGGGCGATCAGCACCGCCGGCACCGCAACGATTACCAGGCTGACCAGCAGCTGGCGCCAGCCGGGCGGCAGGCTGCTGCGGTGCATGTACCAGGCCAGCATCATCGGCAGCGAAAGCTTGAGGATTTCTGACGGCTGGAACCGAAGGAAGCCGAGGTCCAGCCAGCGCTGCGCGCCCCGTCCCTCACCGAGAAACGCCACCATCACCAGCAGCACGATCCCCAGCGCGTAAAACGCCGGTGCCCAGACCCGAAAAAGGTGAGGCGAAATGCAGGCGATGACGGTCATGGCGGTGAGTCCCATCGCCAGGCGCACGGCCTGGCGAATCACCGTGCCGGAGTCCTCGCCGGAAGCGCCGTAGAGCACCACCAGGCCAAAACACGCCGTGGCGACCAGCGCGCCGACCAAAGGCAGGTCGAGCATGGGTCGCGCCGCGACAGAACGCAGAAAGCGGATGCCGGCAACGGCCGTGTTCACTGCGCGGCGATCTCTTCGGTGCCGTGCCCCAGGTGGGCGTCGATCAGCTGCCGCGCGATGGGTGCGGCGACTGTCGATCCGCCGCCGCCGTGCTCCACCACCACCGCCAGAGCGATACTGGGCTGATCAGCGGGGGCGAAAGCGACAAACAGCGCGTGGTCTCGAAGGTGGCGCGGCACCTCGTCCTCCACATATTCCTCGTCCTGGGCGAGCCCAAAGACCTGGGCTGTGCCGCTTTTGCCGGCCATGACAAACGGCGGCTTGTCCGCGGCGATCGCCCGAGCGGATCCGCGTTTGCCGTGCACCACCGCGATCATGCCGTCGATCACGGCCTCGATATGGTCGGCACGGGCGGCACTGATGCGGGTGACCGGGCGGGCCACCGGCTGGTCGGCGTCACCGGCCGCAGGCTCGAAACCGACATGGCGCACCAGGTGCGGCTGCCCGCTTTCGCCGCGGGCGGCGAGGACTGCGGACGCGTGAGCCAGCTGCAGCGGGGTCGTCACGTTGAAACCCTGGCCGATGCCGGCGATGACCGTCTCGCCGGGGTACCACGGTTCGCCCATGGTCGCCCGCTTCCAGGCGCGCGACGGCAGGATGCCTTTCGCTTCGCCGTTCAGGTCGATGCCCGTCGGCCGGCCGAAGCCAAACTGATCGAGATAGGCGTGGATCGCATCGATGCCCATCTTCGATGCGAGATCGAAGAAGAACACGTTGACCGATTCCTCGAGCGCTTTGACAACGTCCACCTCGCCGTGCCCGCCCCGTTTCCAGTCGCGATAGCGGCGGGGTTGGCCCGGGAGCTGGAAATACCCCCGCGACATCATGGTGGTATCCAGCTCGATGATGCCGTTCTCCAGCCCCGCGAGCGCCATGTAGGGTTTGATGGTGGAGCCGGGTTCATAGCCGCCGCGCAGCGCGCGATTGAACAGCGGACGCCGGCTGGACTGGATCAGCGCCTGGTAGTCGGCCACCGACAGGCCGGCGACAAACGCGTTGGGGTCGTAGCCCGGCTGGCTGACCATGGCCAGCACCTCACCGCTACCGGGTTCAATCGCAACGATTGCGCCGGTGTAGTCGCCGAGCGACGCCATCGCCAGCTGCTGTAGCGTCGAGTCGATCGTCAGGTACAGATTGTGGCCGGGCTGGGCGGGCGCCTTGTCCAGCGAACGCAGGATTCGGCCCTGAACGTTGGTCTCAACCTTTTCGCGCCCCACCTCGCCGTGCAGCATGTTTTCATAAGCCTGCTCGAGGCCGATCTTGCCAATGTGGGACGTGGCGGCGTAGCGCCCGCTGTCCACGGACCGAAGATCGTCAGCATCCAGTTGTCCAACATAGCCAACCACGTGCGCCAGATTTTCGCCGAGCGGGTAAACGCGCGTCTGGTACGGCACGATGTCTACGCCAGGGAAGTGGTGTCGATCGACCGCAAAGCGAGCCACCTGAGCTTCATCCAGCCGCAGCTTGAGCGGGACGGCCTGGAAGGAGCGACGGGCCTTACGCAGCTTGTGAAAGCGCTGGATGTCGGCGTCAGAAATCTCCAGCAGCTCGCCCAGTTCGGCCAGCGTGGCGTCGAGCTCGGGCACCTGTTCCGGAATCAGCTCGAGGCGATAGGCCGGTCGGTTGTCCGCCAGAATCACGCCATTTCTGTCCATGATCAGGCCGCGATTCGGCGCCAGAGCGCGGTATTTGACCCGGTTGTCTTCGGCCCGAGTGATGAACTCATCGTGGCTAATGACCTGGAGATAAAAATAGCGGCCGCTCAACACGGCAAAAACGAGACAGACGAGGAGAAAGCCCGTCTGGGCGCGGGCGCGGAATATGGCGGCCTCCCGGACCGCGTCGCGAACCGGTTTGCGGGCCGGTGCCTTCATCGGGGCCGATAGCGCTGGCGCAGCCGATCCAGCAGCAGAAACATCCAGGGCCAGACCAGCACGGCGACCGGCGGCGCCAGCAGGATCTCAGAGCTGCTCACGCCCGAACCGGAAAGGCTCTGGATCCAGGCGTATATGACCCGGTCGTTGAGCAGGATGGCGCCGACCGCCAGCGCCTGCTGCCACAGCGGAAAAAACCGCATCCGCAGGCGGAACTGCTGGACGATATAAACGATCACCACCAGGCTCAGCGCGTGCAGTCCGGCCATGGTGCCCGTCAGCAGATCCAGCAGCAGCCCGATGGCAAAGGCGCGCCCCAGGTTGATGACGCTCGGGTTTTCGATCGCCCAATAGATCACCGTCAGCCCCACCCAGTAGGGCCGAAACCAGGTCAGTCCGTCGGGTAGTGGCATGACGGTCAGCGCCATCGCCGCCAGGAAACTCAGCACCACCACCATCGTCGAGTCGCGCCGGCGGCTCATGGTGTGGGTGCCCCGTCGGCGATTTGCTCGGGCTCCTCGCCCGCCGGTGGCTCAGCGCCTGGCCAAACCAGCAGCACCTGCCGAGCACGATCCAGCTCCGCCAGCGGCGTGATGCTGACGGTGCGAAACGGCGCGCCGGGCTGATTTTCGATGCGGGAAACCGTGCCGACCGGAAAGCCGGTGGGAAATCGGTTGCCGAGGCCTGACGTCACGACCAGGTCTCCGGGCTCAATGTCAGCGCTGGCCGCCACGTCCCGCAGCTCCAGCCGGTCGATCTGCCCGGTGCCATACGCGATCGTGCGCATCCCGGTCCGGTTGATGCTGACCGGAATCGCGTGGTTCGGATCGGAGATCAGTACGGCGTTGGCGCTGATGGCGCTGGTCAGCTCGATCTGACCCATGATGCCGCGCGCGTCAGCGACGGGCTGGCCCGCAAAAACGCCGTCGTTACTGCCGCGATCGACCACCATGCGGTGGGTGAACGGATCCAGATCAACATCCAGCAGCTCAGCCACCAGCACCCGATCACCCAGGCGGGGCGAGGAGCCGAGCAGCTGACGCAGCCGCTGGTTCTCAGCCTCCAGGGCCGCAACGCGATTGATGCGGGACTGGCTGACCAGCCAGCGTTCTTCCAGTTCGCGTACGCGGCGGTCTCTCTCGCTGCGGTCGGCCAGCTGAGCGCTCAGCCAGCGGCCGCTCGCGCCGGGCCATTGCACCAGCTTCAGCATGGGGTAGGTAAGGGCGGTGAGATGGCCTCGGACCTCCCGCAGGTAGCGACTGTGATGATCGGTCACCATCAGCGCCACGGCGAGCGCGGCATAGAGCGCAAGGCGCAGCGCGCCCGACGGTGACCCGCCGCTGGTGGTGTCGCTATTGTGGCCGCTTTCAACCAATGGAGACCTCGGTCGTTCCCTCACACGATCGGCTGCGTTAAGGGTTGCTTGAGCCGTCTAGCGGCTGGCTGAAATCGTCAGCTGATCAGGAGGTTACAGCTTACCATGAGGGCGATCTGTGAAGCGCGCCTCCCGCAGGGTCACAAATGTAATGAGTGCTAATCGAAGGCGAAGAAATCGCTGCCGTGTTCGTCCATCAGCTCCAGCGCTCGACCGCCGCCCCGGGCGACGCAGGTGAGCGGGTCCTCGGCGATAATCACGGGCAGGCCGGTTTCTTCCATGAGCAACCGGTCGAGGTCGCGCAGCAGCGCGCCACCGCCGGTCAGCACAATGCCGCGCTCGGCCACGTCCGCGCAAAGCTCTGGCGGCGTTTGCTCAAGCGCGGTCTTCAGCGCGCCGGCGATGCCCATCAGCGGCTCGTGCAGCGCTTCCAGGATTTCGTTGCTGTTGATGGTAAAGACGCGCGGGACCCCCTCTGCGAGGTTCCGGCCCGATACCTCGAGCTCCCGCACCTCAGATGACGAATAGGCGCAGCCGATTTCGACCTTGATGCGCTCGGCCGTGGCCTCGCCGATCAGGGTGCCGTAGTTCCGACGCACATAATTAATGATGGATTCGTCGAACCGATCGCCGCCGATCCGCACCGAAGCGGAGTAGACGATGCCGTTGAGGGACAGCACGGCCACCTCCGAGGTGCCGCCGCCAATATCCAGCACCATCGAGCCCCGTGCCTCGTGGATCGGGATCCCGGCGCCGATGGCCGCTGCCATGGGTTCCTCGATCAGGAACACCTCGCGGGCGCCCGCGCCTTCCGCGGACTCGCGAATGGCCCGGCGCTCCACCTGGGTGGAGCCACAGGGCACGCAGATCAGCACGCGGGGGCTCGGATGCAGCATGCGGTTGCGGTGGACTTTGCGGATGAAGTGCTGAAGCATCTCCTCCGTCATCGTGAAGTCAGCGATCACGCCGTCTTTCAGCGGCCGGATGGTGACAATGTTGCCCGGCGTTCGGCCGAGCATGAGCTTGGCTTCGCCGCCGACTGAGGCAACCGATTTAGCGCCGCCCCGGCCGCGGTCCTGACGGATCGCCACCACGGAGGGTTCGTTCAGGACGATACCCTGATCCTGGACATAGATAAGGGTATTGGCGGTGCCCAGATCGATAGAAAGATCGTTAGAGAAAATACCGCGTAAGCGTTTAAGGAACATGGTGGCAGTGGTTCTCGGCCGCGCAGGCGAAGGCTTGCGACAAAGCGCGCTACTCTAGCAAGCGCCACTCGCGGCTAGCAAGGTGTCAAAGAGAGGCATTGAAGCACATTTTGACGCCAAAAAACGGGCCTTTTCCGGGCAATTGCCAATCGCGGAAGCCTTTACAGCACCTCGAATCCTGCTACATTCGAACGCTTTTGCCGGGGACTCACGTGGCCACCGACTCAAAGGGTGATCAGGCCTCCATCGATCTGGAAACGGTTCGCAAGACCGCAAGGCTTGCGCGGCTGGAAGTTGACGAGGAACACCTCGCTTCGTATCAGGCGCATTTCGAGCGGTTGCTGGCGTTTGTCGCGGACGTGACCGAGGCGCCGATCGACGATGTCGAGCCGATGGCCCATCCGATGGACATGGCGCAGCGACTGCGGCCTGATGCGGTCACGGAGGCTGATCAGCGCGACCGGCTCCAGGCCTCCGCGCCGAGCGCCGAAGACGGCTTTTTCCTGGTTCCCCGGGTCATCGAGTGATGCTTCGCCAGTCGGTAACGCGCCTGCGTGAGGGGTTGCGTAAGGGGGAGTATTCGGCCCGGGAGCTTGTCGAGGCATCGCTAGCCAGCATCAACCAGCAGAACCCGACGCTGAACGCGCTTATCACGGTCACGCCGGAGAGCGCCCTCGCGGCAGCTGACGACGCCGACCGGCAGCTGGCGGCCGGAGATGCCCCCGACCTGTGCGGCATCCCGCTGATCCACAAAGATAACTTCTGCACCGATGGTGTTTTGACCACCTGCGGCGCCCGGATGCTGGCCAACTTTGTGCCGGCTTACGACGCCACCGTGACCCGCAACGCCGCGAGTCATGGCGCGATTACGGTCGGCAAGGCCAACATGGATGAATTTGCCATGGGCTCGTCGTCGGAGCATGGGCACTTTGGCGTCGTAAGAAACCCCTGGGACCACGAGCGGGTTCCGGGAGGCTCTTCCGGCGGGTCAGCAGCGGCGGTGGCCGCGGCCATGGCGCCCCTCGCCACAGCCAGCGACACCGGTGGATCGATTCGACAGCCGGCCGCATTTTGCGGGATCACGGGAATGAAACCGAGCTATGGCCGGGTGTCCCGCTATGGTTTGGTGGCTTACGCGTCGAGCCTGGACCAGGCCGGCGTCATGGGCGTCAGCGCCGAGGACTGCGCCTGGCTGCTAAGAGCGATCAGCGGCTTTGATCCGCTGGATTCCACCTGCGTGCAGCGTCCGGTCGAAGACTACCCCGCGCAGCTGGATGGCACGCTCAACGGGCTGAAGATCGGCCTGCCCAAACCTTATTGGGAGGGGCTGGAGCCTGCCGTAGCCGATGCCGTCCACGCCCAGGCGGACGAACTGGTGAAGCTGGGCGCGGAGCTGGTGGAGGTGGAGATGCCCAACGCCAGCCTGGCGGTGTCCACTTATTACTTGATCGCGCAGGCCGAGTGCTCCTCCAACCTGTCGCGCTATGACGGCGTGCGCTTCGGACACCGCTGCGAAGATCCCAAAGACCTACAGGATCTCTACCGCCGTTCCCGCGGCGAGGGGTTTTGTGAGGAAACGCAGCGCCGAATCCTGGTTGGCACCTTTGCGCTGTCGTCGGGCTATATCGATGCCTACTACGGCAAAGCTATGCGGGCCCGGCGGCTGATCAGCGATGATTTCACCGCCGCTTTTGAGCACTGCGACCTTATGCTGTCGCCGACCGCCCCCAGCGCAGCGTTTAAGATCGGTGAGAAAGAGACCGACCCCATCGCCATGTACCTGGCGGACGTGAACACGGTGGCCGTGAACCTGGCCGGACTGCCCGCGCTGTCGACGCCCGGCCCGCAGGTCAGCGGCCTGCCGGTGGGCGGCCAGCTCATCGGACCCTATTTCAGCGAAGCCCGTCTACTGATGGTGGCTCATCAGCTTCAGCAAGCCACCGACTGGCACCTGCAGGTACCGGAGGCGGCGGCATGAGCATCGATCAGTGGGAGGCGGTGATCGGGCTGGAGATTCACGTCCAGCTGAAAACCGAGAGCAAAATTTTCTCCGGGTCGAGCATCGCCTACGGAGCGGACCCCAACCGGCAGGCCAGCGCGATTGATCTCGGCATGCCGGGGACGCTACCCGTGCTCAACGCGGAGGCGGTGCGGATGGCGGTGGCCTTTGGGCTGTCGATCGGGGCGGAGATTGCGCCGAGCTGTGTCTTCGCCCGCAAAAACTATTTCTATCCCGACCTGCCCAAGGGTTATCAGATCAGCCAGTACGAAGCACCGATTGTCGCCGGCGGGACGCTGGACATCGTGGCTGACAATGAAGCCCGCTCGATCCGCGTAACCCGGGCGCATCTTGAGGAGGACGCGGGCAAGTCGATTCATGACCTGTTTCGGGGCCACACCGCCATCGATCTCAATCGGGCCGGCACGGCGCTGCTCGAGGTGGTCTCCGAGCCCGATATGCATACCCCTGCTGAAGCGGTGGCGTACATGAAAGCCATGCACACGCTGGTGCGGAGCCTGGATCTCTGTGACGGCAATCTGCAGGAAGGGTCGTTCCGCTGTGACGCCAACGTGTCGGTGCGCCCGAAAGGCAGCACCACGCTGGGCACCCGCGCTGAGATTAAGAATATGAACTCGTTCCGCTTCGTCGAGCGAGCCATCGATCACGAAATCCATCGTCAGGTGCATCGCCTCGAGTCTGGCAAGGCTGTTGTGCAAGAAACCCGGCTGTATGACTCCGACAAGAACGAGACGCGGTCCATGCGGAGCAAGGAAGAGGCGGAGGACTACCGCTACTTTCCTGACCCCGATCTGCTGCCCGTGACTGTGGATGAGCTGCTCATCGACGAAATCCGGGTGCAGATGCCGGAGCTGCCGAAGGCGCGCCGGGCGCGCTATGAAAGTGAACTCAAGCTGGGCGCGGAGGAGGCGCTGCAGCTCACGGACGACCCGGAGCTGGTCGCCTATTTTGAAGCGACGCTGGAAGCCGGGACCGAGCTGCCGCCCAAGCGAGTTGCCAATTGGATTCTGGGCGAACTGCAGGGCGCGCTGAATCGAGCGGATCTAACGATGGAAAACGCGCCGGTGTCACCGTCGCAGCTGGCTGAGCTGCTGGGCCGGATTGAAGACGGCACGCTGTCCGGCAAACTTGGCAAGCAGGTCTTTGAGGGGCTGTTCGCTGGCGAGGGTGAGGTGGACGCGATCATCGAAGCCCGCGGACTTCGCCAGATCAGCGACAGCAGCGCCATTGAGGCGGTGATCGATGAGGTGATCGCCTCCTCACCAGACCAGGTCGCTCAATACCGCGGCGGCGAGGCCAAAGTTTTTAACTATTTTGTTGGCCAGGTGATGAAGGCCACCCGCGGCCAGGCTAATCCGGGTCAGGTGCAGAAGACCTTAAAAGAGAAGCTGGACAGCTGATTGCGATCACCGCAGCAGCTCGCTTCAAGCCCTAGTTCAATCGCTTAATTCGTTAACCACAGGAAATTCATCTTATGGCAGCTCTTATCTGCGGGTCTCTCGCCTACGACTCCATCATGGTGTTCGAGGACCAGTTCAAAAATCACATCCTGCCAGAGAAGGTGCACATGATCAGCGTATCGTTCCTGGTCCCGCAGATGCGCCGCGACTTCGGCGGCTGCGCCGGCAACATTGCGTATAACCTCAAGCTGCTGGGCGGGGAGCCGGTTCCGATGGCGGCCGTGGGCCAGGACTTCGGCGCGTATCGTGACCACCTGGACGCGATGGGCATCAGTCGACTCCACGTCATGCAGGTGGATGAGTATTTCACCGCCCAGGCGTTCATCACGACCGACTTGGACGATAACCAGATCACCGCGTTTCACCCGGGTGCCATGGCGGTCTCACACCGCAACCGCGTGACCGACGCCGACGGCATCAAGATCGGCATCGTGGCGCCGGACGGTCGGGACGCCATGATTCAGCACGCCACCGACTTTGCCGAAGCCGGCATCCCCTTCTTTTTTGATCCGGGCCAGGCCATGCCGCTGTTCGATGGAGAAGACCTGCAGAACTTTGTGCGTCAGGCCAGCTGGGTCACGGTCAATGACTATGAAGCAGAGCTGGTGAAAGAGCGCACCGGGTGGAGCGACGCGGAGATCGCTGAGCAGGTCGAGGCCTATATCGTGACGAAGGGTGCTGAGGGTTCCGACATTCACGTCGACGGCAAGACCCTTCATATCCCGGCGGCGAAGCCGTCCAACATCGCCAACCCGACTGGCTGCGGCGACGCCTACCGCGCGGGCCTACTGTACGGGCTTGAGCGAGGACTCGACTGGGAGAGCACGGGGCGCATTGCTTCCCTGATGGGCGCCATCAAGATCGAGAACGAGAGCCCGCAGGGCCATCACTTCATCATGGATGACTTTCGTCAGCGCTATCAGGAGGCGTTTGGGGTCGCAATGCCGTAATGGCTTGTGGGCGGCCGCCCAGTCCCGGCCGTTTTGCGAACCTCCGCGCCTTGGCTATGCTTAATGAATGGCCTTATCTGGTGTACCCGCTCGAGCCGCGCGCCTGCTGCTAACGGCAGCAGGGTTTGGCCTATGCAGCGGGGCGATCGCCCAGGCAGATCTGATTGTCTCGAGCGGCGAGCCGAGCGTTGATCCGATGGTGGTGGCGCCCGGCGAGACAGTTCAGCTTTCACCGTGGACGGTTGCCAACGTCGGCCTGCTGCCGTCGGGCGGATTCTCCAACGGTTTCTATCTCTCCACGAACACCACCATTTCCACGAACGATGCGTTTCTGGATACCAACTCCAATCTTTCCCTGCCTTCGGGCGGAAGTTTTGAATGGGGCGGACCCACGCTAACGATTCCTGCCGACACGCCGGCGGGTGATTACTTTATCGGCATCCTGGTCGACCGTGCTGGCCAGGTGCCGGAGCTGAATGAGTCGAACAATTTTGTCAGTACGCCGTTGACCGTTGGGGCGATTGTCGACCCCGATCTGACCCTGTCGGCGCAGCCTCCCGGCATCAGCGTCACTGAAATTGGGCCCGGGCAAACCCTGACCTTCAGTCAGCTCAGCGTGGTCAACAACGGCGGTCCAACCGGCGTCAGCGGTTCGCTGGGTTATTACCTGTCGACAGACTCGGTCATCAGCGATCAGGACCAGTTCCTGGGGCGAAGGTCAGTGATTCCACTCGATCAGGGACAATCCACGACCATTTTTACGGCGGACGTCACGCTTCCCGCGGGCGTTCAGCCCGGCAACTATTGGCTGGGCGTGCTCGTCGACAATCTGGATGCACTGTCCGAGTCCAACGAGCTGAACAATCAGCTGGTGTTTGAGGTCACGGTTACGGGGAGCAGCGGCCTGAAGACCCTCGTAGCCAACACGAGCGCGTGCGAGAGCGGCGGGTCCCTGGCGCTGAGCCACTATCAACCGGTCGGCAGCAGCTTCGATGTGGCCAGCGCGACACGCTTTACGGTCGCCTCCGGCGAGGTGTGGCGCCCGGAACGAATCACCGCTTTCGGAAGCCAGAACTTCGCCGACAGCACAACAGAAGGTCGGGTTCGGTTTTATTCGAGCAAAACGGTTTCCTGTGGGCCAAGGTGTCTGGAGTCGCTTCCCGACGCGCTGCTCTGCGACCTTCCGGTAGACGTGTTGACCGATGACGTCCTGACCCTCGACCTTCCGCAGAGCCACAGCTGTGAGCTGGAGGACCTCGTCTGGATGTCGGTGCAGCAGGCGCGCTCTGACTGCACGCTCGGGCTGTGCGAAACCTGGCGCTGGGATCAGGCGAATCTTGGCGGCGTGTTCTCTGCGCCCTGGGTCATCCGCGACGTTGGCGGCACATCGAGCAGCAATAGCTGCGACTCGGAATGGGGATCTCCGCAGAACTGTTTGACGGGGTCGCCCGATTCCAAGCGGGGGCTGTGTATGCGGATCGAGGGCACGATACCCGTTGTTGCCAACCGGCCGCCCGAGGCGGTTTTCGGGCAGCGGCTTCACAGCGCGCGGGTCGGTTCCCCATTCTCGCTGGATATCTCGTCTTATTTTACGGATCCAGAAAACGACGCTTTGACCTATACCCAAACCGGATTGCCGCAGGGCCTGACTCTGGACACCTCGACGGGCGTGATATCGGGAACCCCGGCGGCCGCGCTGGGCAACACGTTCTACACGCTGGAGCTATCCGCGCAAGATCCTGGCGGTTTGTCCGACGAAGCATTCATCCATCTGCGAGTTTTGGCAGACTCGGCGCTGGAACTTGAGACGGCTGCCCCCGATACGCTCGTGCGCTGCACCACGGCACCGGTCGAGGGGTCGGGAGATCTTCTGCTGCCGCTTTCTTTTGATACCGCCGACCAGTGCCCTGATCCCGGCTCGCCGGCATGCCGGGTACCCGACCCGGAGGAGACGATCACGCTGGCAACGGTTTCGGTCAGCCTGGATCACCCAACGATCGGTGATCTTGGCCTCGCGCTGGACTTCGCCGGCGGCGCGCTAGACTTGCTGCAGCCTAGCGACTGCAGTGCTGCGGATGCGCATGCCGTGTTCAGTGATCGTGCGCCCTGGCGCGCGGATCGACGCTGCAACGCAACTGGCGAAGCGAGTTTGTTGGGACCGCTGGCGCCAAGCCAACGGCTTGCCGCGCTGCGCAACCGGCCCGTCACCGGATCCGGGCCGTTTTCGCTTGCGGTCGAAAACGCCAGCAGCGAGACCGCTCGAGTAAATCGGTGGTGCATGGCGGTGCAGGTGAATCGTGACGGGCTGCCGGTGTATCCCCAGGCCGAGCTGCCGGGCTCTGCAGACATCGTGTCCATGGTTACGGAAAACAACGCTGCGAGGAGCGGGACGATCGCTTACCCCGGTGAGATCGATTGGTACCGGGTTGAGCAAAACGTGAACTGCATTCGCAACATCAACGTCAGCCTGCAGCCCAGCGATACGGCCCCGGTACCCCAGCTGTTCCTTGAAAGTGGTCTAGTAGGGCTTGATCCCGGCTTCCCCGACGGCAGCTGCGTTGAGGCTCAGGCGCTGCCGAATTACACCCGCAACAGCAAAGGGTTCTTCTTTGTTCGGGTGCAGTCGTGTCCTGACGGTGGAGTAGGGCCCTATGAGCTGACCTTTGAGAAAACCGGATTCCTGTGTGAGGTCGCCGGTGGGCTTGGTATCGGTACGGTGGCGGGAACCGTGCGAGAGGCCGACAGCGGTTTGCCGTTGGGCGGCGCCTATCTGGAGCTGGAGAGCGGTGAAGCCGCCTTCTCCAGTCCGGCCGACGGCTCGTTCCGCCTGGGCGCCGCGCCGATTGCCAGCACATCACTAACGGTATTCTCTCCCGCCCATGCCCCGCTGCAGCTCACCGGTATTACGGTGATCGAGGGTGATACGACGGATATCGGGCAGCTGGATTTAGACGCAACCACCTTTCCAGCGCCAGTGGTCGACGGTGTGTTCGCTAGCGGGTTTGAGTGAAGGCCTCGGGCCGTCGCTAACCCGCTCTGCTCTCTTGATCAACAGCGCAGCCATCGATCTCGACAGCTGGCGGCCGGTCGTTCGAATCGCGTTGCGGCGTCCATGCAAGGACGACGGGGAAAGCTACCAGACGCTTGACATAGCAGCCCCACCTGCCGACAATCTGCGCCCCCTCAGTGGCTATGTAGCTCAGCTGGTTAGAGCACCGCACTCATAATGCGGGGGTCGGTGGTTCAAGTCCACCCATAGCCACCAAAATTCCCCAATTTATTCAGCTGCTTACGTTGCGCGGGTTTCGGGCAAAGCCAATTTTCCTCCTTCAATTTGGGCCAAATTTGGGCCAGAAATGTTACGGGAATAGGCTGCGATGTGCCCTGGAGCCAAATGGGCGTAGCGAAGCACCATGTCGATGGTGCGCCAGCCGCCCAGCTTTTGAAGCACCTCCAGCGGCGTTCCGGCCATCACATGCCAGCTTGCCCAAGTGTGTCGCAGATCGTGCCAGCAGAAATTCTCCGGATGACGCCCCGGGTGAGGTCGCAGGCCAAGAGACTTCAGAACGTTCCGCCAGGCTCGCGTGCTCACCTTGGTGACCGGCTTGCCATCCAAAACGAATACGCGCTCGGGGTGTTTTAGCCGCCAGCGATCAAGCACGTGAAGCGCCTCGTCGTTCAGCGGCACCGAGATCGCGTAGCCGGACTTGGATGCCGTCGAGCTGACCCAGGCAACCTGCCGTGACAGGTCAACGCTGTCCCAGCATAAGCCGGTGACGTTGGCCTGACGCAGGCCCGTGGCCAGAGACAACCGAGCCATGTCGGCCGTGTGATGCAGGCCTTTGTCTTCCAGTGCCTCAAGCAGTTTCCGCGCTTTCTCGGGAGTCAGCCAGCGAAACGGCTCGGCTCTTGGCCGGCTGGAGGCCAGCTTGATGTAAGGCGCCTTTTCGAGCCACGCCCATTCCCTGTCAGCCTTGCGAAGTATTGACCGGATGAGCGCCAGGTATTTGTTGACGGTTCCATCCGTCGAGCCACCCTTGGGGCCTTTGCCGGCGAACAGCGCTGTGCGTACCTGACCAATCGCATCCGGGGTTACTTCATCAAGGTGTAAATCACCGAAGTAGCGGTGGAGCCACTTCAGTTTTGCTACATCGTCGCCGTGGGAACGCTTGTGCCGCGTCTCCTCAAGGAATCGCACAACCGCCTCCTGCCACGTATGCCGTGGGCGTTCGCCTAACTTGGCGATTCGCCACGACTGGGCTTTGATTTGGTCGGCGAGTTCCATTGCTTGTTTGTGGTTCGTAGTCCCAAGGCTCTGATGTAGGCGTCGGTGGTCCGGCGTCGTGAACCGGATCCACCAGGTGCCGCGTTTACCACGTTGGTAGATTTGCATGAATGCAGTCTCCTTCCTGATAGGTGCGGCGACCGCTCAGGACCAGTATAGCCCCGCACATAGTTGAGGACGTCAGTCCGGAGGAATACCCAGGACCGGCCGACTCGGCGATCCGGGAGTTCGCCTGCGCGCGCTCGGCGTTTGACCGTTTCAGCGCAGCAGTGAAGAAGGCGAGCAGCTTCGGTCGTGCCGATCGTTGGGGGCTCATCGAGGGGCTTGTTATCGGCCAAGGTAAGTTGCCGTGATCTGCTCGCGGGAGTGGCCCAGTTCAGTGCTGATCTGGAGGCGCGCTTCCCGGTCAGCGGCTTTTTCCTGAGCGGTGAATTCCTTGCAGCATTTGCCGCCTGCTGCTGGCGCATCTCGTCCCGTCAGATCCCGATAGCGGCGTTGCGCATAGCCATGCCGCAGACCATGGAGTTTCGTGAGACCGGCCTTGGCCGTCTGCCGCTCGTAGCGGTGAAGCTGATCCACGTATCGGCGATCAGCCGGAATCACGGCGCCAGACCCGGCGAGCGCTTTTGCGTCCTGAAGCAATTCACGCTGGGCATCGCTTGTGATCGGAATTGCCCGAGGCCGTCCGCCTTTCGTCCAGCTTCCCTTGAGAACGATCTCGTTCTCCCGGATGGCATAGTCGGGCCGGAACTTGATAGATTCCTCTCGCCTTAAGCCGAATGCCTCCTGCAAGCGAACGCTCATACGGACGTACGGATCTGTGATCTTGACCAGCCGCTCCTGATTCAGGAATTTGGCCTTCGACTCGTTGGAGACAAATTGCCTCGATCCGATCCCGTAGGCGTCATTCGACCTGGCGACTACGCTCCGTTTGTTCACCTTCTCCGCCCACCAGCGCAAGGCTGAAAGACGGTTCTTGGTGGTGCCAATGCTGACGTCCTGTTCCTTCCACAGCGAAACCAGCGCCTGGACATGTTTCGGCCTTAGGGAACTGGCCCGCATTCGCCGGTAGCCCAGTTCATGGAGCTGATTTGCCATCAGATCCAAAAGGCGAGATCGACTGGCTTGTGTTGAATAGCCCCCGTCCCGGTTGTTCCGGCACAGGTTCTTCAGCTGATAGTTCAGGTCTTTCATGGTGCATTTCTCAGTCGGTTAGTTTTGGTGACCAGCACGTGCCGTTTGAAAACACGTGGTCCGACAAGTCGGCAAGGGTCATTGGGACACCAGTCCCCAGGCCTGAAGCCTGCAAATCAGGTTCAGCGACGGTCCTTTGTGAAGGACGCAGCGCTGACCATCAGCTAGCCAGTAGCTGGCCGGAGACGACGTAGGTCGTCGAATTGAGAAATGGCTCCGAGGAGAAGGACAAAAATCGTCGCTACTGTCGGAGCGAATTGGAATAGCACCGGAGCGCTATAGGGATCGCCCACCCGTGAGGGTTGATCCCGATGGGTTACCACTCAGCCGGAGTGGTCACGGTTTGAAAGTTGAATATACGCCCGCCCCAGCTCCTTGTCATTTCGCAGGCTGCTAAAAAGGCCCGCATAATTCGTGCGGCACTTCCGCAAAGTGGGTCGGAAGCCTCGTGATTGCTGGGCTCGTGGACCGCGTCACTACACGCTGTGCTGGTAGTGACACGGGCCGAAATCATGGTTGAGGCACAGCCGCGCATAAGCAGCGGCAGTGCACGAGCGACCCGGAGCGTTGACTATGCCTCATAACTTGTGATGCCTTACGAGGGCTAGTCGGCGACGCAAAAGCGACGGGTCGAATACTGGTTGACGACACCTCTAACGTCGCAACGAATTTACCGCCGTGCGTCGTGCTGAAGCATGCTCTCTCAGCAGATCCCTGAACTCGCTCATATCTCCTCCAGACAGCACGCGATCAGCTTCTGTCTCAGTCGTTTTTATGACCATATCCAAAGTCTTGTTCAGTTCGCGGGCATCCCGAGAGGTCAGCGTTACGTTCTGAAAGTCGTTATCGGGATTTATGCCGAACTGCTTGAGGATCCGCGTCTGTTGAGAAAGGTTTTCGGATAGGATTCGTTCAATTGCAACAGCTTGGCTTCGATTCAAGTCCACATTGACCTGTAGCTGGTTTACGAAATCAGCCGACCTGGGAAGAAGTGTCGAGCGGTAGACGACCGCGCCTCGACGCGGAGGAGGAGGTGGTTGCCCAAATGCTGCTGGTATTCGGATTGCCAGGAAAGTGGCGCAGAGTAACGCCGTCAGCGCCCGGCGCCTGTTTTGATTGCGAGAAAACGTTTGGTCTTTCTCTTCGGTGAGGGCATCAAGGTCATTCATCGGCTTTCCATCACACGGCACACATTGGGTGTTTGGAAGGACCGATCGTGCCATTGGCTGGCACTTCTGGTCCGGGATACGCTCTTGTCTGCCAGATCAGTGGCGACACTCCGAGGCTTTTAGTGAATGCCTGGATCAAACCCGCTGCGGTAGAAAATTATCGCTTCTCGGGGTAAATGAAGTTGGCAGGCTCAAAGGAGACTGGTGTTGGCCTGTCTCGGTTCCTTTTTTCAAACAGTTGATGGGCCACTCTTGAAACGAGGTTGGGATCCTCAGTATGGATAAAGTGGTTGGCGTCAACCAATACAACGCGGCCGTTAGGGATTAGCTCTGCTGAGCGGTAGTACTCTTCAGCATGCTGACCCGGGTCGCGGACGCCTTGCAATAGAACCACTGGCATAGTCATTTTTGGAATTGTGTACTTGGTACGAAATTCTTGTTCGATTTCGAAACTTGTGCCCTGAAAGGTTTGCGCAGCCGCTTCCGGAGTCCCCGCAAATTGAAACTCCCATTCAAGGCGAGCAAGTTCCGACTCTGGCACCTGCACAGAAACGTAGGGGCTATCATAGATACCCCGGACAACGTTGCCACGCTGCCAATTTGCGGTCGCCATCGCGGAATGCGCAGGCCTTGGCAAGCCGTGTGGTTGGTCAAACGATTGCTGCATACGAAGAAATGCTCGAATCCGTTTGTTCATTCCAGCGGTGGCGACCAAATGGTCACTGATCACGCTTCCTCGGTCGTGCGTAATCAAATTGAAGGTTTGAACGCCGATCTTGTCGAGAAGGGCAATCAGGCTGGATGAGACTCCGGCATAAGTCAGATCTAGCGCGAGGTTTTTGTCGGACTGCCCATACCCCAATGTATCCACGGCAATGACGTAGTAGCGGTCTGCCATACGCGACATGACTTTGCTAAACGCGTACCAAGTGTCGGGGTGGCCGTGAATCATCAGAACAACGTCGTTTGCGGGGTCACCTGCAGTCACGAAATGCCAGGTTGCGTCGTTGGCAGTGACAAACCAGTGGACGCCAAACGCGCCATCGCCGATGTACTCGATTTCCGCGTGCCTATTCACTGTCCCTTCAGGCGGGCGCGTCGCCGGATAACGGCCGACATCGCTCACAAACACCGGGTATGGATACGGTTCGTAGGAGTACTCTGACCACGCCGCTGCCGCCTCGACTTCTGCTAGGGCTGGCGCGCACAGGCTTACGTACAGCAACAACACCGGGATTCTCATACTTTGGGGTAGCGACAAACCGGTTGTCGATGAAATGGGACTCGGGGTGTACGGCGCCATCTGCTTACTCATATCGGTGATCAACCTACCGCTTGAGATTGCGGGGGTCCAGCGGGTTGGTGCCTGCTTCGGCTTCATCGGGATCGCTGATGCCATCGCCATCGGAATCCGCCTTGTACGGGAATGTGCCTGCCGTTAGCTCGCGGGAGTTTGAGATACCGTCGCCGTCGATATCGCTGTCATTCGAATCATCGATACCATCGCCATCCGTGTCCGCCCAGCGGCTTGAGTCGTTTGGAAACCCGTCGAATCCGTCTTCGACACCGTCACGGTCAGAGTCGACACCTAGCGGGACCGTGATGTCGAGCCACTCGCTGATCGCATCGGTTTCGACGCCCGACGCCAAGTCCGCAAAGACAACCCCATAGTATTGACTCATGTGATAGGGGCGCTGCTCATTCGGCAAGCCGATATGCACGCCAGGATTCCATCCTGCTGGACCGAGATGTTTGATAGTCCAGGACATGCTGTTTTGATCGGTTACGGTGCCTTGTGACTGCATCACCGTGGACAACCAGGGGGTTAACACGAGCGTCGAGATAATCTCTTGGATTTCCCGATCGGAATAGTGACGCCTCAGTTCTTCGATATGCGCCGCTGTGGTTCTGGTAGGCAGCGTGCCCGCGTCGCGCGCCAGACGAAACGCTGCCTTGTCCGCGTCAGTTAGGTGGTCGGCGCGCTCGAAGTCCATCAACGAACGAATTTTGTCGACAACCACAGGCATTTCGACTGGAGGAACCTTGTCGTAAAGAAACTCATCTTCCATTTCTTGGAAGGTTCCGAAAGCACCGTGAGCCTGGCAATGAACACACCCACTTGCCAGTTGATACACAAAAAAGAGTTCCCACTTCCGTTGCAGTGATACGGCACGATCACGCTGCAACGTGTACGCGTCCATGCCAAGGGTGCCGAGGCTGCTCTTTCGGCTCCAAGAGTTATCAAGTTTGTGTCTTTCGCTGTAGGGAAATTTCGTTTCGGGGACGGCTGCAGGCGTGAAGTAAGGATAGTCGTAGGCGGCTACATTGAACTTCGGCGTTTCTTTCGAGGGCAGGTTCGACGCTTTTGCCTTTGGATCCTCCCAACGAAGGTATTCAGCTGGGTAAAAGTCGAACGGCTCCTCAATACCGTCCTGATCCCCATCGAAGGTTAAGGTCGAAATGCCATATCCGGTGATCTGGTTAAGATAATCCGTGCGAAGGCGTGGAGCTCTTGCGGTCAGATCGCCTGCTTTCCAATCCGCGACAAACTCGTTGTGGAGAGACGAAAGTAACTTCCCAACAAAAGGGCTCTTCCGCTGCTCTTCTTTGGTGCTCGCATTGTGTCCAGCAGCCCAACCCACATTCCTTAGATTCGTCTCGGCCCAGTCTAGAGTCTCCTGATCCGTTGCGATCGGCAAAATTTGATCATGGGTTGCCATCGCCGCATTGATGCCCGTCAACTCGAAAAGCTCGACGATTTGCCGGTCCGCAAATTGTTTCCGCAAGGCAGCGTGGGTGTCTGCAGTTACGCGAGCCGGTAGCCTTGCCGCCAAATCGAGATATTCGAATGCGGCACGAGTGCGGTCATCCTTGATCGACGCGACATAGCCCGTCGACCAGATCTCTTCAATCTCATCCTGCGCTGTACCCAGCAACGCCAACTGATAAGCACTACGGGCCTGGTGATGATTGCTGCCAGCTCGGATCATCTGGTAGAGCGTCAGCTTCCATTTGGTTTCGGCATCGAACATCGCATCGTTGTGAATCATCGCGTCAGCGATCAATAGGTTTTCGTAAAAATCCCTAAGATTGCTGATATCGATCTTCTGGCGGTCGTAGTATTTCAGCCTGGCGTCTTCCTCAGGCGGTCGAGGGGATTGAGCGAGCGAAACGAATGATTGGAGGATGAGGCATAGGGCAAAGAGTAGTGGAGAAACTTTCATCTTTACTTCTCCGCGTCAAAAATCTTCACGAACATGCCGTTCTCATTGGCAGAGTAAGTTGGGACTTGCTGAAGCACATCCCAGTGCTCTTCGATCCGGCCATCGGCGCCGAAGTAGTACATGTCGACGGCAGCTGTGCCAAGGTCATCAGGCTCCGCATTGTCAACATTACGAAAATTGACGTGGGCCATAGCCCAGTCGCCGACAACGATCACCTTATGGACGTCGATTTTGACGTCGTACTGGGCCACCGATGAAGCAAACAGCATCGCAATAGGGTTACGACCATTGGGCACGCTAGTGCTGTGCTGAATGTAGGTGTCGGACATGAATTCCTTCATCGTCTCCCCGGAAGGGTTGGTGGCAAAAACCTCGTATAGCCTGATAATTTTTTCAGCGATCGGCCGATCTGATTCAGAGCCCAGGATAATGTGCGTTTCGAATTCTGCTGGAACGACATTCCGTCTATCTACTTGCTGATCCTGCGACTTGCTTGGCGGCGCGAACGGATCTCCTTCGCCCTGCGCGCTTACACAAGCCGGCCAAGTGAGGATGCACGTCACCCATACAGTCAAAGGACTCATTGCGGTTGGTTTCATGCCACTTTCCCTACTGTGTTGTTGATTGGCCGAGCGGTATTGCGCGACGATTTTGGCAATCCAAGGTCTTCCAAGTATGGGCTCAATTTGCCCGTACCGATTGGAGGCTGGCACTCTCTATATGTAGACGGAAACAACCGCACCGTACCCCGGGTTTGCTCTTTGATGCTTGTTTGCCGCCACTAATGGCTCGCCGTTTCGACTCAGACTTCTGCTTCCAAAAGTACCCACATCGAAACGATTGGCAACTCTGTCGAGCTATCATGGGCTGCGCGCAAATTGTGCATGTCTCGACTGACCATCGCTCTATACTCTACGCTCTAACAGATGAACGATTGGTCCGAATTTAAGACTGCGATGATCGTCGCGAAACTTGGCTCGATCAGCGCAGCGGCATCAGCATTAAGCGTGCATCGCGCTACGGTTTCTCGTCATTTAGATGTGGTAGAGAGCACTTTAGGGACAACGTTGTTCGTAAGGCATCCGAGGGGTGTTGAACTGACTGAAGCCGGTATGGAAATGCTCACGGTTACGCAAAATGTTCAGCATCTCTTCGATGCACTGAAAGGACGGTTGCGCAATGCCCAGGTTGATCAATCCGGCGAGCTGATCGTCACCGCTTTGTGGGGCGTAATGCCGCTAATCATGCCAGCGGTAAAATCGTTTAACAAAAGACACCCAAGGGTGTCAGTCAAATTTGTTTGTGCTGAAGAGAACTTACGCCTGGAGTATGGCGAAGCGCACGTAGCCGTTCGAGCAGGCTCCGAACCAACAGATTTAGACTATGTCGTTCGGCGAGCACCACCAATCAGATTTAGCCCTTATATCGAGAAAACGGCACTCTTCGAGCTGGAATCAACGTCGGATTTCGAGAGTTGGAGAGACCTGCCGTTCATTTGGCTAATGGACTCTGACGGCCAGCCGCTTGCTAGCTGGGTTAAGCCTCACATAAAAGAGCAGGGTGCCGCGTTGCTAGTAAATACACCTGCTGCGGTGCTGCCAGCGGTTCTCGCGGGTGTGGGAGTCGGGTATTTACCTCGGCATATCGGCGCGCAGTACGATCAACTGGTAGAACTGGATCCGTTGAACGACGACCAGGAGATGCCACTTTGGGTAATTTCACACAGAGATCTCACAAAAACCCCCATTGTCCGCGAGTTTATTCGACAGATCATGCAGACGACGGAAGATGAAAATCAGACTTAAGCTCGCAATTCGCTCCGTGTCAGCCAATTGAATGTCGACGACTAATCAACACCTCGCTGGGCTTAGTCTGGCCGCTCTCTTTGGTCTTGCGTGGGTACCTTTTGGTCAACAGGCATTTATGGTCGACAATTGGATGAAGGTCGGTGCATTTATCGCGCCAGTCGTCCTGTTTTTCGGATTCAAGATTCGCGACGATTCACGGATTCCTTGGTCAATCGATGTTGGATTAGTCGCGTGTTTGCTGACTGCCGCTTACCTAATTCACCAGGTTGAGGAACACTGGGTCGATCTCTTGGGGCGCGAATATCCACTTTACGACTATCTGAACGGATTGATTGCGAGTCTGTTCGGCGAGGACAAATACGGCATCCTAGACCGTAGTGGGATCTTCTACATCAACGCCGGTATGGTCTGGACCGCGGGCTTTCTGGCGATACTAACAGGCCCCAAAAAGATCTTTCCGAGCTTGGCAATGGCCGGTGTTATGTTTGTAAACGCGCTCGCACATATTGCGAATGCGGTTGCTACCACGAGCTACAACGCCGGCCTTGCGACTTCTGTGATTCTGTTCTTACCACTAAGCCTCACTTTCTTCCGGGGGACATATCGCGCGGGCACAGCCAATCTGAAGCTGATTTTAGCGGCGATACTATGGGGCTTCCTGGCACACGTCATTCTCTTTGCCGGGTTGTTTGCTTCGGTTGTGCAAGGGCTCGTC